>CAYNWC010000031.1:0-10348 GCA_964400805.1 uncultured bacterium
TCATTCTCGCCCCATCTTATTGCAACGAGGTATTGCGTTCAAAAATTTTTTGACATACGTAGCCTTTAGGCGCTATTTGCTTGGCGCTCTTTTGGCTTATAGACTTTAGCTAAATATATGGAAGCGGGGATGGGGTTCCATCCAACCATGCGGCGGTTTTTATCGACGATCGGATCGATCATGCCGAGGTTGCACTCGAAGCCGTTTTCCCATTCCAGTTGCCGTACGAGATCGCTCCAACAGAAGATCCCTTTGATCTCTCGTCGATGCCGGGCGCTGTAGGCCTGGATGCGCTCTGTGAGTTGTCGGAGATAGTGTGCTTGAGCGATCTCATTGAACTCGAAGCCTCGTCCACCCCATTGATAAACATTGGCATCGGACCCGTATTCAGTAATGTAGATCTGGTCGGTAAGGGCAAAAGCTTCATCGAGTATTTCATCCATCGCTTCGGCGCGCCAGCGAGGGCCAAATCGCATGACCGCGCTTCCCCGTTCGCAAGAGGCGCCGAAGGTCATTAGTCCGTTTTGAACACTGTCGGGAGAGCAGGGGGGCTTTTGCCCTGAGTTGAACCCCATTTTCACCATGGCCTTCGGATAGGCTTGGACGCCGAGGCGCATCAAGAAGCGACCATTCGCATCGAAGTCTTCTTTGGGGATTTCAAAATGGATGTTGGCCATGAAGGGGAATTCAAAGGAAAAATGGCCCTCTTTGAAAAACCCATAGACAGGCTGGAAGCCGAATTTCTCAAAGAAATAACGGAAAAGCCGCTCGAGACAGTTGCCCGATGCCATGTCGAATTTGAGCCATTGATGGGTCACCCCTAGTTTTTTATCGGGGTGGAGCTCTGCGACTTTGGCGTGCAGTTTGCAGTGGGCGATCAACATGTTCCGCGTCGCAATGCCCGCTGCATAGACCCTCTTGGAGAGAGAACTTCCTTCGGGGAGATCTGTCGGATACTTTTCGCGCGTCTGTTGGAAGGCTTTGACTCCCAGCTCGTTGAACGACCACCAATCCTTGACGTCGGGGAATAGGTGCATGGCGTTCAGGGCAAAGTTAACGTAGGCGTCGATGTTTTCCATGTTTTGGAAGTTCCCCCGCTCGTAAAACCACTCGGGAACGACGAAGTGACTCAATGTGACGGAAGGGGTGATGCCCGCGTCGATGAGTCTGTAAATGAAGTTTTGATAGCGATCTACTGCAACCCAATCCGTTTGCCCAGGTTGGGATTCGATGACGGACCACTCCAGAGAGAAGCGATGGGCTGTGACGTTTTGCGCCTTGAGCATGTCGATGTAGGCGGTTGGATCGGAAAGGATATCTGTGAAGAAGTCTTTATAATCAAAGCCCTCTGGATGAATGACATGTTTAGGATTGTCCATCCATTTGTCCCAGTCGCATTTGCCAGCAAGGCCGGGTGTGGCGCTCCATTTCGTGCCGAGACCCGATGTTTGGAAAAGAGAGGTGGCAAATCCGCGCTGCGACGGGGGCCAGGTGGGTTCAGGGGGTTGGATATCGGGGACTCGAGTGATGGGAGCTACCTGTTTTTGGGTCAGCCAATCGTAGGCCAAGGTCAAGGGAGAAACGAGGAGAAGGGCCGTAAATGCAAAGAAATTCTTTACGCAGTGGGCGACTTTTTGCGTTGTGGAACATCGTTCGATGGTTATGTTGCCTCCATTCCAATGGACCGTTTCTGGAGGGGGAAGTAAACACTTTTCTAGACGGGTGAATGTAGCCATAAAGTTTGTTCCTTGACCTTAAGAAAAACAAATGGGATCATTGCACGTTCTTTAATTAACTACCAAGGATTTTGCATGACCGTGGATCTAGAGCCTTCTAGTGGATGGGACCGCACCTTTCTCGATCTTTCCTCTAAAATGTCGGAGCCGTTTTGTGCCGTTTGGCACCTCCTTTGTTACCGACTTGTGGCCCCTCTAGATCCTCAAAAGTTCGAAAACCGGACGACTGTAGCGAGTGAAGTGGCCACCCGCGTTTTGATCGGCCTAGGCACGGGATTGGGAGTGTTCCTTACCTGCATAGCGGCCGCTCCAGTGCTTTGTAGCGTGGCGGTTTTGGGATTGGGAAGCAAAGTGGTTCGAGCGATCGGCTTTGCCCTTCAAAAAGGGGGCTATACGCACGTGCGGGGGACAGCGCCGGAGAAGTCATTGAATCAACGCCTGAAGGTGATGAGCTGGAATATTTGTGGCGTGGGCGGTGGGATGTCGATCGATCATGGAGGCGTCAATCACTGGCGCTCTCGCATCGATGGCATCGTCGAAAAGATTCAGACCGAAGATCCCGATGTACTGATCTTGCAGGAGGTGTATGATACGGCCCTTGCAGAAGCGGTCGTCGACCGGCTGAAGTCCGATTATGCTCATTTCTTCATGCATTTGGGACCCAATGTCTGGGGTAGCGTGGGAGGATGTATGGTCCTTTCAAAATGCGCGGTGCACAAGTTCTCTCATACCTCTTTTGAAAACAACCAGTGGACGCTCAATCGGGGCTTTGCGAGCCTGGAGCTGAAGGCGACGCCGCAAGATGCTCTGCCTTGCGCGCGCATTATTGGGACCCATCTCATCCACGGAGAAGAACGGATAGATCAAACACATCGCGTGGAACAAGTGGCGCAAATCGTCAACCATGTGGCGCGCCAAGCTCTCATGCCAACTGTATTGGCGGGCGATTTAAACATCGAACGAGATCAGCCAGAAGGGGAGGGCCTCTCTGCCCATCTTCATCATGGGTACCGGGGGAATCAGCCCACATGTACAAATCGATTGACGGCCCAATGGGATCTTAAAGAGAGAGCTGTATGGGACGAAACAATCGATTATATCTCCCTTTTCAAGGGCGATCCATCTGCAGTGCTGGAAAACGGCCATCTCGTAGAGGCGTTTGACGCGTCTTACAACACAAAAACCGCTCTTTCAGACCATCACGGCCTTGCGGTCGCGATCAAAGGATTGCGTCTATCGTGAAAAAGCTTTTAACATTTTAATGCTCTTACTGTTAGAATTCTGGGCGTTTTTATCCCGCACTCGAATTTTATGGTTGCCTTAGCCCAAGCTATTTCTCATCCTCAATGGCATGTTGAGGAATTAGTCAAAGGGAATACCGAGGTCCGAATACTTATCCAGCGCATTGCTGATTGTTGGCAGCAAAGAGCAAAAAAATTGGCTGTCAGCTGTTTTTCTGACAAAAAAAATATTTATGAAGCTTCTGAGAGGGTGAATCGCGTAGTAAGTCAAAGAACACATAGGTTAGAAAATTTTAAAAAGACCTTTCGTATTGCAATTTGTTGTGCAAAAGATAACGAAATTAAAGCCTTCGCTCTTTTCAAATCCATACGGGTCATACAAAAAATAGATACCTCGCAGCTTCGTAAGAGATTATTTTTACATCTTAATTACCTCTCTTCTGATCCGGACAACTTGAATGAAGAGTCTCGTATTCGAGGCGTAGGAGAGGCTCTCATCCAGTTTCTCTCTAAAATAGCTATTCAGGAAGGGTATGAAGGAATTTTTGTCGAACCGTTGCCTCAGGCACGTGACTATTTTAAAAGAAAAGGGTTTATTCCACTAGCGCGCCCTGGACTCAGAAGCTTCTCCATGTGCTTGAACCTATCCGATTGGATTGAAAAAGAGTCTAGGGAAGTCTCTTGTAAAGATTTTTGGAGTTTAGTAATAAAAAGTAAGATTATAAAGGAGCATTCATGAACGTCTTTTGCGCTTTAGGTTTTGCTCTTCTTTTTGGATCTCTATCAGCAGCGGCAGATATAAATCCCCTGGAAAGATTGAAAGAAGGGAATAAGCGATATGTTGGCGCGACGGCCGTTTCCTATAAAGACTGGACGGCGAAGCGAGCGGCTCTTGTCGCGGGGCAAAAACCGTTTGCAATCATCGTCTGCTGCTCCGATTCCCGCGTTCCTCCTGAAATCATTTTTGACCAAGGTCTGGGTCGTCTTTTTGTTGTGCGCATGGCGGGGAATATCGTCGATGATTTTGCGATCGGCAGCATCGAGTATGGCGTTAGCGTTTTGGGGGCGAAGTTGATCGTTGTTCTGGGGCATGCGAGTTGCGGCGCTGTAGACGCTGCTTTAAAGGGGATGAAATTCGATAACCATATCCAAGAAGTATTGGATGACATCGAGCCCGCAGTGACGGCGATTCAAGGACTGTCGGGAAATCCGCTTGAATTAGCAATCAAACAAAACGTGCGCAACGTGGAAGAAACGATCAGGAATTCGGAACCTCTGTTGACGAAGCTCTTTGAGGAAGGGGCTGTGCAAATGGAAGGGGGATACTACCATCTGGACACCGGTAGGGTCGAATTTTTGCAATGAGATCTGGCTTTTACCTCTTGTTTGTTGTATGCTTTCCCTTCTTTATGGCATCAGAAATACACGGCATATCTAACGGGGTCTATGCGGCGGTACTGACCCCTCTGCATCCAGATCTGCGCTGTGACTCTAAAACGCTGGCTTCCCACTGTTTTGAATTGATACGGCGGGGATGCACAGGAGTGGCCCTATTTGGCACGACCGGGGAAGGTCCCTCTTTCTCTCTAGCTGAGCGCATTAAGACGTTGCAAAAATTGATCGATGAAGGGCTTGATCCTAAAAAAATCATTTTAGCCAATGGAAGCTCGGGAATTCAGGATACAGTGGAACTTGGCCGCGAGGGGCTCAAACAGGGGTGCGCTGCCCTATTGATCGCTCCTCCGAGTTTTTACAAAAATATCTCCGATGAAGGGGTTTTAGCTTTTTATCGCACAATCATCAAAGAGATAGATAGCCCAAATCTGCGCATTCTTTTGTACCATATTCCGCAGTTCAGCGGCGTGCCAATTTCTCTTAAAGTTATTGAGGTTCTGCGGAATGAGTTTCCGCAGATCGTGATCGGCATTAAAGAAAGCGAGGGGAATTTGGCCTTGACGAAGGCCATATTGGAACGATTTCCCGGTTTTAAAGTCTTTGTTGGGAAAGAAAAACAGATCATCGAGGCCGTTCACTTGGGAGGAGCGGGTACGATTTGTGGGGTTGCTAATTTGTATCCAGAATTAATTGGCTCTTTGTACCGCCAAGGCCAGGAGGCGGCTTCCCCCAATCCCGCAGCTCTTGACGCTCTGTTTACAGCTCTACAGGGACTCCCCTTCATCCCGGCTGCGAAATTCGTGATGGAGCGAAGAGAGGGAGAGATTTGGCATACGGTATGCCCCCCGCTGAGCCCCTTGAGTCAGGCGCAAGGCGAGCTATTGATTTCGTTTTTGCAAGAATCTGAGCTGGAAATTTACCGGTGAGCCTTTCTGGCTTCCACGCTTTCGCCGTTGTCCCTATTTTTGATTTTCACGGGATAGAGAAGGCTGTCTTCGTTTTTGATCAGTTCCACTTTTTGCCCCGCTACCCAAGCCTCACTCATGTTGGAAAAGGTAGACACTTCAAAAGCCTCGTTGCCGATGGTTATGACCTGCTTTCCTTGCTTCGAAGAGATTGCCTGGATGCGGAGGGAAACGCTACCTGAAGATTTAGAATTCCCCCACATTGCGGATACCGCGTCAGCCGCTGCATAGATAGGGGCTGTTTGCGCTTCGACTTCTTGCCGATGCCGCTCATTTTCTAGCTCTTGCGCTCTCTCTTTTTGCGCGTTGAGCAGCTCGATCTCTTTGCGCTTGTTATATCCATCGATCACTTTCTCTCGCTCAGGTTCACTCAACGTGCTCCAAACGGTCTCGTCCAATCCAAAGATCCTCGATTGGCAGGCCCCGAGAAGAAAAGTCAATGCCAGGAGGGAGAGTGTAACGGAATGTCTGTTTCGCATAAAATCCTCTATTAATAATCTGCTGGGAGAGCGATTTTGCTGAATAGGCCGCGATGATCAGACAGGGCGCTTTCTTTGAAGACCGCAGGATCATAGCCCGTTTCAATAAGGGTTGTTTCAATGGCACGAGCGGTCCCCTGAACGACCATCGTATGATCCAAATTCAGAGAGCCTGAACCCTGTTTTCCCATCAACTGCGCACAGAATTGATCGCCACCCCATGTTCTGTCGCCATTTCCAAATCGATCCCCCTTGTGAAAATGATCTGACAAGCGAGTGTTGTGGTATTCTGTATCATCCAGGTTGAGGTCGCCCGTAACAACAACACACCGATTGCTGACGCTCCTGACCTTGTCGATAATGATCTGCATCTGCTTCTGTCTGGCCCTTACTTCTTCCTGAGTGGGGAATTCCGCTTGTTCAGAATGCTGAAGATGCGTTGTATAGACGCGGGCAAATGGGTTCCCTCCGTTTTGAAGATCAAAAGAGAAAACGCCTTTGGCGGCATTTTTGGTTCGCCCGACCAAACTATGCAGCGGAAAAGGAGTGAATTCGGGATTGCAAATAGAATATTTGCTGGCGACCAAAATGCCCGACGAGACGCCGACCGCTTTAGGCCCAATATTGAAATAGAAGTGATTGTATCCGTGTTGTTTTAACCGCTCGCAAAGGTAAAACGCTGATTTTGAATCAAATGTTTCGTATAGACAGTTGACGTCGGCATCCTTCTCGATCACTTTTTCGATGATTTTGTCTATCCGAGAGTTCCAGGGCACGACTCCTCCATCGCTGATAGTATAGCCTGCGCCTACACAGCAAATATTCCACGAAAGGAGGGAAAAGGAACGATCCGAGGAAAGGACTTTGGGTTGTTGCGATGTTTTTACGCAGATGAACGGCTCTGTTTGTAAATAGGATCCCAGCGCGCGCAAACCAATCCCAGGCATAGTGGTCACTGTTGCAGTCAGAGTCCAACCGATCATAGCCACGCATAGGATCACTTTTCTGATCAAATTGGTGATTGGATAAGCTGTCGGATGCAAAGAGCTGACTACGGCAATACGTCGATAACACTCGTGCGCTTTACAAACCGGGTCAGTGAGGTAGGAGGCTGCTTGAAAAATAGCTTGAAGCGTTGCAGGAGAGGAGGACGGTTTGTCAGCGGCAAGGGGAGAAGGGGATGATGAAAAAGGGATGCTGGCTGGATTGGCTATCGTACCCATAATTCCTTGCTATTTAAAAAAGAACGCGCGATTATCGCATATATTTTTATTTAAGGTCAACCGTGTTGTTTCTTTCTGTGGCTAAGGCCGAATCGATGGCGGCTGCTTTGAAGGGTGACCATCCCGTTGAACTGCGACTCGACCTCTTTTCTGCGATTGATGTAGCTCATTTGCAAAGATTTATGAAACACGCCTCTCGCTCTGTGATGTTGACGGTTCGGAAGGCTTCGCAGGGAGGGGGATTTCGGGGGAGCGAATCGGAAAGGGAATCTTTGATCGAACACCTGTTAGCCTTGGAGCCCCCCTTTTTTGACCTAGAATATGATATGCGGCCTGGTTTCATTCAGGGAGTGTTAAAAAGGTATCCGAAGACGAAATTTGTCCTCTCGTATCACTGCTTTGAAGGGGTTCCAGATGACTTAGAGGGGATCTGGCGCGCGATGCAAAGCGATCCGGTCTGGCAATACAAGATCGCCGCGATGACCCACTCGACGAATGAGGCGCTCAAACTGCTTCTCTTCGGCAAGGCGCACCCAAAAACAAGTGTGATTTGCATGGGAGCGCGGGTCGCGTTTGGTCGCGTTCTGGGGCCTGTGGTGGGGCATCAGCTCGATTACGCCTGTTTGGAAGAGGCGACTGGCCCAGGGCAATTGACCGTGCAGGAATGGAGCGATATTTACCACTACGCTGCGTTGAATCGAGAGACGGCGATTTATGGCCTCATTGGAGATCCGGTGGACCAGAGCGTGGGACACGTTTATCACAATGCGGTATTCCGTCAACGGAATGTCAATGCCGTCTATGTAAAAATGCAGGTAAAGCCGGAAGAACTCGCCGAATTCATGCAATTGGCTCCGTTGATTGGCATATGCGGGCTGAGCGTAACGATGCCGTTAAAAGAGAAGGTGATCCCTTTCCTCGATGAGATTGAGCCTATTGGAGCTGTCAATACGCTGCTCTTTACAGGAGGACGAGTTCGAGGGACGAACACCGATGGGCTGGGGGCCCTGGATGCGATTGAAAAACGAGGGAACGTCCGAGGGAAAAAGATGGTTTTACTTGGAGCGGGCGGGGTGGCGCGCGCGATCGCCTTTGAAGCCAAGAGGCGGGGAGCGCGTGTAGTGATTCTCAATAGAACCGTTCAACGAGCCAAAGAGTTGGCGAAGGGGCTGAATTGCGAGGCAGGAGGACTGGATGAGGTGCCGAGCGATGTCGATATCCTAATCAACTGCTGTTCGGCTGATCCGATGCCGATCGACCCAGAACGGATTCGGCCGGAGAGTGTCGCTATGGATGTCGTGTATCACCCTCGCGAAACGCGCTTCCTGCAAGAAGCTTCCCGCAAGAAATGCCAGATCGTTTTTGGGGAGGAGATGTTTTTGAATCAAGCGGCTCGGCAAACAGCTTTTTGGCTTACTGTGTAAGATAGTCGACTACGCCTTTTAAACCCTGTTTATTCGCCTCTTTAATGGCCTCTGCTCGGATGATTTGTCTTTGCTCCGGATCTTTGATTGTAGCTAAGATCGCTTGGCGGTCGCTATTTGTTTTGGCGAATGCGATCGCTTTACTGTAAAGAACCACTTTGTTTCTTGGAGCGTTTTGAAGGAGGGGAAGGAGATTCTCTATACCCCAACCTGTGAACAATACAGCCCGGTCATACAAAGAGTCTTGCGTATTTTGATCTAAATTTAGGTAGCCGAAGAGATCGGAGGCGAGATTATGCTTCGCTCCATGAATCATAGCGTAAATGAGATCATAGCGATCATCGGCGGTAGGAATCAAGAAACGCAGGGCATCTATTTTTCTATGAGTAGCTGCCTCGTGAATAGCGCGTCCGCGGACATCTGCTTCTTGTTCTGAATTCATGCCGCGAAGAAGGGTTCTCCGTTCCTCATCAGACTTTGCCCAAGCAATCGCAATTGCACAAGAATGATTTGAGGCTACCTGGTGCGTTCTTTGCCAAATCGTGAAAACTTTCTCATCCGCTATCTCTGGGCAACGCAAACAACGACCGTTCCAATTTGGACGTATCGTTTCTAGGCAGTTTGGATGAATGAAATGGGGTATCCCCTTAACGTGTAGGGGAGTCATTGGAGTCTCCTCTCCATGGCAGAGAGAACAATACTGATTAGGTGTAATAGCTGTCATAATTGCTAGGATTATGTATGAAATATTCTTTTAAATCAATCAAATTAATTTATACTTATTATTCAATACAAAGCCAGCGGCTTTTTCTACGGCCTCGATCGTTGTTTTAAAGGTGTCTAGAGGCGTGTTCGCGTCGATGGGCTCGTTCGGGAGGATGTAGGCCTCGCTCCAGCCCGTCGTTTCATTGAAGAGAATTTTGAAGTAATGGGTGGGGACGGCAACTTCGTGGGCGCCAATCACCTGATAGGTGATGTATCGCTTCCCATCGGCTTCGAGGTGGGAGAGAAAGAGGGGACCGGTAAAGACGTGAAGGGAGGCGTGAAAGGCGGCGAGGGTTCTAATGTGCTTTTCGAGCTGGGCCCAAGGGCCCTGATTCAATTGGGGATGCTGGGGAGAGATGTTTGAGAGGAAAAAAGTTTCCCTCATCGCCTCTTCGCTGAATTTGGCATTCGCTGCGGGGCAGAGGTGGCCCCGGTGAAAGCCCGACCCGCGATAGTCTTCTTTCGTGGCTCGTAAGGAGGAGGGGATCAGCGGATCTTCTTGAAAGTTCGATGGGCCCCGCTCGGTAGATCCCTTCAGCTGATCCGCCGTGAGGCGCTCATGGACCCAGCGGGGCTGTTTGTGCATCCCATCGTAGAGAAGGTCGTAGGCGATTCTTTTGATGTGCAAATCGGAGAGCGGAAAGGGATTTGTCGGCGCGCGCGAAGAGCCGACGAAAAGCCCGATCGATAAAGCGCCGATAGCGATCCAAAAGCAAGTCAGCGTCTGTTTCATTAGACCGGCCCCCTCGTCCTGACTGTAAGGAGTTGGATATTTTTGCTGGAAGAAAATAGAGAGTTGAGAAATAATCGCACGCGCAAAAAAGGGGTATACTATGACAATCTCGGACGTCGGTGCAGTGGACTTCGAATCCTATGAGAGCGAAATCAACGCGTATGAAGGAGGATATCTCCCCACTTTTAAGAGAGTAGAGGAAGAGATAGGGGCTCCTTTAGCCAGAAGGATCAAACTGATAGAGGAAATGGGTGAGCGCTCCACATACCGGATCGATGGGTGTGTCAATGCCACGGTGCCCTCCGATGCGTTTCGAGGGAAGATGGGGGCTCATTGGGAGACTGTTTTACAAAAATGGAGAGGGCAGCAGGAAGAGACGGCTCAGCG
>CAYNWC010000032.1:0-634 GCA_964400805.1 uncultured bacterium
CGACACTGCAGACATATTGACCTCCGAATTAAGAAAGCGAAGATGTATACACAAAGAAAAAATTAAAAGATAGATCGAAAACGCCTGAGAAGGGTTTTTAAAGAAAGAAAAATAACAGGATGGCAGGATAGACAGGATAAGGTCACTAAGTCCTACCAAAGAGGCTGTGGAAAAGACACTCTTTGCGCTCGGGGTGAGCGCGAGAGGGGCTGCCGCCCCTCTCGCCTAGACGGCGATCTTTTGTCGCATCAGCGACAGAAGATGGCGGAACCGATCCAGCAAATGTCTACCCCTCCTTTCTTTATCCTGTCTATCCTGCCATCCTGTTATTTTTTCTTTTCTCTTTAAGAGAACAGGAGCAATGCGAAGACGAAGGCGAAGAGGGCGAACGACTCGATGATGCCGAGGGCGGCGCCGGTTTTGCCATAGATGGCGGGTTGCTTGGCTGAGGCCTGGATGGCGGTGGCCGCGCACTTGCCCTGGAAGATGGCCGAGGCCATGAGAGCAAAGCCAACAAAGAGGCCAATGCCGATACCAGCGCCACCAGTGAGGTTGCCGGCGCGGATGGCATTCTTCATTAGGATCATGAGAATGAATCCGTAAATGGATTGCGAGGCGGGAATGGCCGAAAAGG
>CAYNWC010000032.1:644-4028 GCA_964400805.1 uncultured bacterium
CCCATGCCCTTCATCGACCCGACTCATGACGCCGTGCGAGGCCATGCCGGCAATGCCGCAACCAATGGCGCTGCCAACGCAGCCGAGAGCCATCGCAATGGCAGGTCCAATCATATCGTATTCCATAAAAACTCCTATTTAGTCTTTCGTAAATGAAGGGGATTAAAAAGCCGCCCTCCCCCTTCAAAGCTGTACCGGTACCACTCGAGAAAATTGAGACGGAGACCATGGATCACGCCGCCTTGAATCGAAAGGGTCATATTGATGAGGTGGCCAAGTAAAATGACGAGAAAGCCGCCAGTAAGGAGACCGAGCTTGGTACCCATTTCGTTAAAGGTGTTGGCCATGATCATGCCAGCAAGGGCGAGGGCATAGAGGCGAATGTAAGAGAGAACATCGGCAAAGACCTGGATGGCATTCATAAGCTCTTGGAAAGCACCCCACTTCTTCCGCTCAAGCAGGGCAATGAGAAAGACGAGGCCGAGTCCGGTGAAAAGGAGGTATTTTCCAAGGAGGTAGGCAGTGGCTTTGGGGAGAATGCCGAGAAACTGGACAAAGGAGGTAGCGTCGAGAAAGGAGGGGAAGTAGAGGTAGCTGCCAATCATGAAGATGATCCAGCCAAGCCCGGTCCAATTGCGACGGAGGTTGCGGATGAAAGAGAGGGCGATGTGGACAAGGCCGACAAAGAGGGAAAACTCAAGGAGGAGATCGTCATAAAAGTCGGCGAGGGCGTCGTAGTGGACTTTCCCGTCAACTTCATGGGAGGCTTTTACGAGAAAGTCGTGCCCATCAGTGGCGGTGGCGGCGGCGGGATCGAGTTTGACGTACTGTTCGTAGACGTCATCTTTTTGGGCCATGTGATAGGCGGCCTTTTTGGTGGCCATGGCGTGGAGGAAAGAGATCTTGCGGAAAGGGTTGTTGGGGCCAATCTCAATGCCAAAGAAGGAGGCGGTCATGGCGCCCCAAAGGATGCAACAGGCGCCAAGGGTGACGGTGAGCTTGATGAACCGCCGACCGAGGCCTTCAGCTTTGGGGAACTTCCACTTGAGAAAGAGGCCGATGAGGAGATAGATGAGGCCATAGCCGGCATCGGAAATGATGACGGCAAAGAAGAAGCAGAAGAAATAAAAGACCCAACGGGAGGGGTCGGCGTCGCCGGCAGCGGGAGTGTCGTAGATGAGGACGAGGTCTTCGCCTAACTTGCCGGTGGCTCGATTTTCGAGGCAGGTGGGGATTTTATCGTGGGGTTCGATGGCGATCTCTTCGGCGTGGACGTCGAGGCCGCTAAGCAGGCCTTGGAGCGATTTGAGGCGGGTCTTGGGAACCCAGGCTTCGACGGCGAAGAGCGATTCGCCGAGGGGCGAAGAGGTGTCGTGTTTGGCGAGCTGGAGGTGATAGTCGTTGAGGTAGTTGGCAAGGCCGTTTTGGAGGTAGGGACGGGCGCGAGCCAAATCGTGGATCTCCTGCTCGGTCTTGGCGATGTCGAGGCGCACTTGATGGAGGCGGCCGCGGAGCTCGCCGACGGGCCGATCGATGAGAATCTCGATCATCTTGGGATATTGGGTCCGCTCTCTATTGATGGCGACAAAGTAGTCGAGATCGTATTCAGTGCCGACATAGATCACCTCGGGAGGAAGGGTGATCTCGCGAGCGAGATCGCTCTTCATGCAGAAGAACTGGAAGACGCGCTTTCCGTCTCGCTCGAGTTTGTCGAGTTCGGGGCGGGAAAAATCGCCAAAGGGGTGGATGCGGGCGATGTCGGCCTGCAGGGTGCGCTGCTCTTCGAGCAGGCTCTCAAAATTGGCGTTGCGCTGGATGATCTCTTGGGCAAGGCGGACGGGATCGGTGGTGGGATGATAGAGGGCGCCGGCGGGAGCGGTGTGGGGCTTGAGGATTTTGATGGCGGAAAGGAGCGTCTTTGCATCGTCGGGCATCTCGAGGGCCTTTTTATGGGAAAGGCCGATGAACTCCAAAAAGCCGGCGCGCTGGGCGAGGGCAAAAAACTGGTCCATCTCTTTGCGGCTGCCGACGAGAAGGAACTTATGGAGATCGACGATCATCGCGCCTCCTGTTTGCGGAGGAGGATTTTCTTCTTGGCTACTTTGGCCTGGGCGACGGCGGCGAGCTGCTGATCGCCGAGAAAGATGCGGATTTTTTTGATGTTGTCCTGCGAGCGGGGAATCAAGATCTTTTCAAAGAGGTTGACGCGGATGGAGACTTCGCGGAGCTCTTTTTCAAGGGCCCGTTTCTTCTCTTCGGAAATGGCTTTTTTCTCGCGGGCGGTGACGAGGGCGCGGAGCTGCTCGGTAGCCGGTTCGGTCCAGACGGGGGTGTCGAAGAGAAAATACTCGGGCTCGCGGAATACGATCCCTTTGAAGAGGGGGATATCGACGCCGGCGACGTTCTCATATTGCTTTTTGACGTGGAGGATGTCGGCATATTCTTCGATATTGACGGAGACTTTTTCAAGGAGGAAGGGGGAAAAATCGGCGACGCGGGCTTGGAGGGCTTCATACTCCTCTTGCAATTTCTGGATTTCCATGAGGACGAGGCTCACCTCAAACTGGAGCATCGCCTTTTTCAATTGGAGCGTGGGGAGATAGCGCTGGAACTGGGAGAGGCGGATCTGCTGCGCGCGGAGCTCATTTTTCGTTAATTTGAGGCTCATTCCTTCGGCCAATATGTATCGGAGATTTGTTTCTTCACACCGATCTCTTCGAGCTCAAAGCACTCGGCTAAGGTGATCCATCCGAGATCGAGAGCCTCTTCGAGGGGCAAATTGACCTGGAGGTTCATCATCCGCTCTTCAAAGAGAAAGGAGTAGCGGAGGAGTTTTTCATCCCAGCGGGAGAGGCGAAAGCCCATCCCTTGCCGCTCGCGGGCCTTTTTTGAGTCGGCGTAGAGGCGGATCATCGTGTTGGCGAGATCGCCGTGATCTTCGCGGGTCACTTTTCCGATGACCTGTTGCTTGAGGCGGGAGAGAGAGCCAAAGGGATCGATCACGCCGCCGTGGAGATAGAATTGCCCTTCGGTGATGTAGCCGGTGTTGTCGGGAATCGGGTGGGTCACATCGCCGCCGGGCATGGTGGTGACCGAGATGATGGTGATCGAACCGCTCCCCTCAATGTCGACCGCTTTTTCATAGCGGGAGGCGAGATCGGAATAGAGGGAGCCGGGATAGCCGCGATTGGAGGGGATCTGATCCATGGTGATGGCGATCTCCTTGATGGCATCGGCAAAGGCGGTCATATCGGTCATGAGGACGAGGACGTCTTTTCCTTCGAGGGCGAATTTCTCGGCGACGGAGAGGGCCATGTCGGGGACGAGGAGGCACTCGACAGCGGGGTCGGTCGCTGTGTGGATAAACATGACCGTCTTCTCAAT
>CAYNWC010000032.1:4038-8151 GCA_964400805.1 uncultured bacterium
TCCGCATTGTCGATGAAGGCTTGGTAGTCGTCGAAGCGCAGGCCCATGCCGGCGATGATGACGACTTCGGCGTCGGTCTGGTTGGCAATGCGCATGAGGAGCTCGTTGTAGGGCTCTCCCGCAACGGAAAAAATGGGGATTTTTTGCGATTTGACCAGGCAGTTGAAAACGTCGATCATCGGGATGTTGGTCCGGACGAGTTCGCGGGGCATGATCCGTTTGGTGGGGTTGAAGGAGGGCGTTCCAATGTCCACTTCGACGCCGACGATCTCGGGGCCGCCATCGATCGGGTCTCCCGAGCCATTGAGCCTGCGGCCGAGAAGATCGGGGGTGAAAGAGGCGCGGATTTGCCGATTGAGGAAGGTGACTTGATCCCCTGTCGAGATGCCGCGGGTGTTTTCGAAGACCTGTAGAGTGACGAGGTCGTCATCGAAGCGGAGGACGGAAGCGTATGTGGAGGTGCCGTTGCGTTTTTGGACGCGCGCCATCTCTCCGAGGGAAACTCCTTCTGCCGCGACGGTGATCAAATTGCCGCGCATGTCGATGATTCGGTCGTAAACTTTTCTCATACGCTCATTTTTTGGTTGATGGTTTCTTCTACAGCTGCCATGGCATCGAAATATTTTTGCGAGTGAAAGGGCAAAAAGTTGATGTTCTTGATGTCGTTTTGCAGCGTCAAAAAGAAGCTGCGCGCCGCATCGTGGACGTCGAACTCAAAGCGGGTGTCAAAGATCTTTTGGATCAAGCGAAAGAGCTCGATTTGCCGCTCGAGAGGGCAATAGGCGTCTTCTTTATCGAAGGCGTTTTGCTGCAAGTAGCAGAATTCATAGAGTTCGGATTTGAGAAAGACGATCATATCGTCGATCGCGACTCCCTCTTCGCCGACAACTTCCATCCGTTTGCCGATCTCATCGCCTTTGCGCAAGAGGGCGGCGGCGGCTTTCACTTTGCCGGCCCAGTCGGGGAGGCGCGCGCTGAGTTCTTGCCCCACTTCGGACAGGTATTTGGTCCAGGAGATGAGGGGGTCGATCGCCGGGTAGCGGCGCGCATCGGATCTACTGCGGGAGAGGCCATGGAACGCGCCGACCACAGAGAGGGACGCCTGGGTCACGGGCTCTTCGAAGTTCCCCCCCGCGGGAGAGACGCTTCCTCCGATGGTGAGAGAGCCTGTTTTCCCTCCGTTGAGCTCGACTGCGCCGGCTCTTTCATAAAAAGAGGAGATGCGGGAGGCGAGATAAGCGGGGAAGGCCTCTTCGCCGGGGATCTCTTCGAGGCGGCCCGACATTTCGCGCATCGCCTGGGCCCAGCGAGAGGTGGAGTCGGCGAGGAGGAGGACGTCGAGTCCCATTTGCCGGTAATATTCGGCGATGGCAGCGCCCATGTAGACGGAGGCCTCGCGGGCCGCGACGGGCATCGAAGAGGTGTTGCAGATCATCACAGTCCGCTTCATCAGCGACTCGTTAGTGTGGGGGTCGATGAGCTGCGGGAAGGTGCGGAGCACTTCGACCACTTCGCCGGCCCTCTCGCCACAGGCGACGATGACGACGATATCGGCCGCCGCGTATTTGGAGAGGTGGTGCTGGATCACCGTTTTCCCGGCGCCAAAGGGGCCTGGAGCGCAGAAGGAGCCCCCTTTGAGGACGGGAAATTGGGTGTCGAGAATCCTCAGTCCCGTATCCATCATCCGGGTCGGGCGCACTTTTTTCCCTTCTAAGAGGGCGTTTTTCACAGGCCAGCGCTGGATCATGGTGAACTCGATGCGATTGCCCTTCTCATCTTCGGCGGTAGCGATCACTGTGTCTATGGAATAGGGGCCCGCTTTCGCGACATGGGTGAGGGTGATCGTCCCAAATTGGGAAAAGGGCACCATGATGAAATGCTCAAAACGCCCTTCGGCAACTGAGCCAAGTCGATCGCCGCGGCGCAATCGATCTCCAATCTGGGCAATCGGCTGAAAATCCCACCGCTTTTCCCGATCGAGAGGGGGAAGATAGACGCCGCGGGAGAGATAGACGCCTGTGACGTCAGCCACTTCTTCGAGCGGATTTTGCAAGCCGTCGAAAATGCGCGTCAAGAGGCCTGGGCCGAGTTCCGCTTCGAGCAAATGGCCGACAAAGGCAACGGGAGTGCCCAACTTCACGCCGCGCGTGTCCTCAAAGACCTGGATCTTCGCCTCATCGCCGGCGATCTCGATCACTTCAGCAAAGAGAGACTCTTCTCCTACTTGGACGCGGGCCATTTCTCCCTGACGAATCGCCCCTTCAAACCGGACGTGGAGGAGATTGCCAAAAGCTTGTACAACAGTTCCTGTTGCGTGTTTCTGTTTATTCATAACGACTCAGTTGTTCCATTCCCTTCTCTCTGTCCAGCTCCGCCAACGACTCGGCCAGGAGCAATCGGGCGAGATAGGCCAAGACTCGATCAATCGTAAAGTCTTGATTTTCTTCCATTTCCTCAATTTTACTGAACCGATATTGCAAAATCGCCCGGTTTAGCTTTTGAGGGTCAGAACTATTGTCCATAAAAAGGGTTTTTAAATCTTCGAATTCTCGCGGCGGCGTATAATCGGGCGCGTCTTTTTGCGCCAAAATCTCCGCGACAAAGGGATCTGTGGGGTCTTCGAATTGCAATTCGCGGGTCAGATCGCGCCCCGTTTTTCTAGCCCGTAAGGCGGTGAGGATCAACCGTAACTGCCGCTCAAACTGATAGTATTGCTTTAGAAAACCTGTTAGCTGTTCATCGCCAAAGAGAGAAACATAGAGCGAGGAGAAATAGCGGAGTCGATCGGGGGTGGTTTCATAGCGATCCAAGAAGTCGATGAGATAGGAAGGGAGGTCCTCTTTCACCAAGAGTTCCTCTTCGAGATCGCGCGCTTTATAATTGCCCCGATCGTCTAGGGGAAGTCCGAGCCAAAGAGCGCGGATGTTGTAGAGATCGATGGGCCGTAAGAGCCGCTCTACCGCCTCTTTGTCTTCCGGAGTTAGATTCAGATCGAGCAACTCTTTCAGCTCCTGAAATGAGATCTCCGGTTTGGCGCCGAGAACAAGGGGCGGCAAGGAAGTGATCAAAAAATAGTATTTTGCCATGCTCTATACGTTGAATACGAGATCGCGCAAATCGTGTCGGATATACTGGGCGATCAACTCGCGCACCACGGTATCCGAGATATCGAGGGTGATTTGGCGCCCTTTCAATTGGATCTGCACTCCTCCTGCAAAATCGCCCGCGACCACCGTCTGCTTATGCAGCCGCTCCAGCACCTTTGCAGATAAGAGCTCATTGATGGAGCGAGGAGAAATCCCCTTGGGGATCACTGCGACGACCTCTTCTTCGATTCCCTTTGTTTCGAGAGAGTGCATAAAACTGTTGAGGAGATTAGCGATTAGTTTCGGGTCAGACATCTCTTTTGCGACTAAAGAGGCGAGTTCCTGATTGAACAAATCGCGCTCGATCTTCTGTTTGAGCTGCTCGATCCCCTGCCTGCAGGCCAAGTTCAACGAAGCGTGGAAAACCCGCTTCTTTTCCTCCATTTCATGCTCGCCGTTCTGGATCAGAAGAGCGGCACTTTCTTTCGCCTCATCGACGATCTGAGAGGCCTGTATGTGGGCATTTTCGACGATTTCAGCCGCCTCTTGCCTGGCGGGCTCCAGGGTTTCCTTTCGCAGAGAATCGCAGATCTTCTGGATCTTATCCTTTCCGGTTTCTAATCCTTTCATTGCCGTCCCCTTTTCAACACCCTTTGATTTTACACCGGCCCTGATTTTTTGCACTGTATATCTTTCAGGATCTAGGTTAAAGGACTTGAATTTTTTTGATTCACTAGAAAAAAATAGAAAAAAAATATATAAATACATATTCCGAGCCATGAGGTCAGGAAAGATCTAAAGTAAGCCCGTAAGGAGATATATATGAAAAAGATTGCAACAATTGTAGCCGTTCTCGCGACTCTCGCAGGCAATGGCGCGTACGCACAAAACAAACCGATGAATAAGAACATGGGGAATGGCGCTCAAGCTGGAACCTACTCAAGCACAGACAGTATGGCTTGGGGCGTTGGCTTGGTCACTCTGGGGATCGTTGCTGCTGTCGTAGCAGCTACTGTCACAGGAGCTA
>CAYNWC010000032.1:8161-10312 GCA_964400805.1 uncultured bacterium
ACTTCAAGCAGCTCTTCTTTCTCCCACTAAGAAGGATACGTCCCGGCTCGCGTCGGGACTTGTTCAAAAACGATTCTTTGTGAGATAAGGCGGGCTTAGAGGGATGAATGAAAAAAGTTCTGCTAGTTCTTCTAAGCCTGAGTATGGCCGTTTCGGCTTTCTCCCAGGAGCCGCGCGAAGCGCGCCGCGCTCGCCGTGGGCAAGCTGCGGGCTATGCGAGCCGCGACGCTACTGTAATGTCTATGATGGGATGGGGTCTCGGGATCGCCATTGGAATCGCAACCCTTTGCTCGCTCATCGACAACTCAACTGAGAGCAGCAGCAACACAAGTCATTGAAATGATGCGCTTTGTCCTCTTTTTCCTCTTTGCTTCTCTTCATGCTCACTATGCCTACTTCATCCCTCCGTCCGGATGGGAGATCGCCCAGCTCAAAAATCCCTCTCCCCATGTGAAGATCGGGTTTCTCAGCAAAGGGTCGACCCAATTTCGCCCATCGATCAACCTTGCCACCGAAGAGGGGGTGGATGTTTCGTTGAAGGAATACGTCAAGGCGGTGAAAGAACTCCAAACCGCTGAGCCCGGCACAAAGTGGCGCGATTTGGGAGCTTTGCCCATGCAGGGGGGCACAGGCCGCCTCATCGAAATGGGTCAGACCTCGCCCTGGGGAGAAGTGAAGGTCCTTCAAGCCATTTTAGTCCATGAGGGGACAGCCTATATGTTGACAGCGGCCGTCTCTAAAGAAGATTTCTCCCGATTCCAGAGTGACCTTCTCGCCTCCTTCCGCTCGCTCCAGATTATCCCCGATCTGTCGACCCCCATTTCCGATGCCGCACAAAGGCAATCCTTTCATCAACTCTTCGCTGCACTTCCAGAGCAATGGGAAGAATTCAAGCAACGCGTTCAAGAGCAATCGGGTCTCGGGCCCTATTGGCAATTTCTCGCCCTCACCGAAGGGCGCGCAAAAATGGAGGTCAAATGAAACATCGATTCTTCTTCGCATCGCTCCTTCTTCTCGCCCTGCCTCTGCAAGCGCAGGAGACGGGCGCTGCAGCCGCTAGCGCCAGAAATGCCTCGACGAGCCAATGGCAAAATTGGGTCTTCGCCAGCAGCGCCATGGTGACAGCTGCAGCGGGGATCGTCCTCTTAGCGCTCGATAATGGCAGCCCCGTTCACTCGCACTAACATGAAATGGCTCTTCCTCCTCCTCCTCGCCGGCTGTACCCTTTCCTCCCCTCTCTGGAGGATCGATACCCTCTCCACCGGCGACGCCTCCTTTGATATCGCCCGCCTCCGCTATACCTCTCCTCAAAACGCCCCTCCCCTCACCTTTGAGCTGCTCCGCATGGGAGAAGAGGTCGCCGCCTATCTCAGCCTCACCCGTTTTCGCTTCACCCCAACCGAAGAGGGGCTTCTCAACGTCCGCCTCCGAATCGACCAGCAATCGTGGGACGAGCTCGTCCCCCTCCATGAAGGGAAAATGCGGGTGCGCCTTTCTCCCGAGACCACGCAGCGACTCATTCTGGCCTTGCAAGAAGGGAAAGAAGTGGGTATTCTGGTGGATGATTTTGAAGAGACATTAGACCCGCGCCAGTTTGCCCCTTCGTTAAATCAATTCTTGGGCAATGGGAGTTTTCTTCAAAGAATACTTAGAGGACCTCTTCCATGAAGAATGCGCTCGATCAACTCAAAAAAATGACCACCGTCGTCGCCGATACGGGCGATTTCGAGGCTCTGCAGCAATACAAGCCCACCGACTCCACCACGAACCCCTCCCTCATCTATGCGGCCAGCCAGCAGCCCCAATACCAACACCTCATTGAAGACGCCATCCGCTACGGCAAAGGCAAAAGCAAAGATCCCCTCTCCTACATCCTCGACAAGATCTTCGTCAACTTTGGCCTCGAGATCCTCAAAATCGTCCCTGGCCGCGTCTCCACCGAAGTAGACGCCCGCCTCTCCTTCGACATCGAAGGATCCATTGAGAAAGCGCGCCAGCTCATCGCTCTCTATGAGGCAGCTGGCATCGACCGGAAGCGGATCCTCATCAAACTCGCCTCCACCTGGGAAGGGATCCGCGCCGCCCAGCGCCTCGAGAAAGAGGGGATCCACTGCAACATGACCCTTCTCTTCAGCTTCCCCCAAGCCGTCG
>CAYNWC010000033.1:0-406 GCA_964400805.1 uncultured bacterium
CGGATCTTCGTCGACCTATTAGGTTCGGATATTAGGCGCTGAGCCAGTTTCTCTTAGATACAAATAGCTCAGACAAAAACTCGTCCCAGTCTGCTTGATCCAAATTTCCAATCGGTCCCTCAATCAATCCCTGCAGATTTTGGATACTTTTATAGGGAACAAAATCTGGGGGAATCTCGTTGTCTGCGAGAGCTTTATTTGCTTGATCCATTACCTCATTCAAGGGGACAACTTCTGCAGGTTGCCAACCGCCTGGTTGTGTTTTTAACCAATCGGAGATTTTCTCTCGGAGCGCGCCCGACTCTCTGATCTTAGTTTGCACTGTTTCTTGGATGGAATCGACCGTGTAGTCTTGAAAAAATAGGCGCAAAAAGTGAGGGCGATTCAATTCTTGAGAAAGGTGCTC
>CAYNWC010000033.1:416-9969 GCA_964400805.1 uncultured bacterium
CGGGGATAGCCAGGATTTTCCCCAAGCTAGACATGTAATTTGTGTAGTTGTGCGTGTCCAGGATGGGATTGCCCCTACTATCTTTCTTGGCGAGATGCTGTTCGATGTGCATCTTTGCAATGTCTTTCCGCTGGGCGGCTAAGATTGCAATCAATGTATCGCGCAAAGTGCCCCGATCGGTTCCATTTTCGCACGCATCGTATAATTCCATCGATTCGCCCATATAGCGGGAGCCGCAATGCTTTCCTGCAATGGCTAGCATGAGAGGGATCCGGGCTCTGTCTTCGAGAAGGTTTTTATATTTTACAAGGACGGCTCCTTGGTATGTCTCTGGGTTATTTCCGTTGGCGTGCTGAAAATCGATCAGATCTTGATTCGACTTCTGGATCGAGAAGCGAACTGCATCTTCCATCTGCTGGTAAAAGGCTAAAAGTCGGGGCATGTCGTATGCCGGGGGCGTTGCAAGAAAGGCCACGCGGTGATTCACGTTGTGCACAAAGACTCGCAAGCTTTCTTTGAGTTCTCCAGGTGTATATCGAACCCCTCCCTCTTGCCTGCTTACTGGGGCTATGTATCCTGGCTCCAGGGGCCGATCGAAGTTGATCTGGTCAAACATATCGAGCAGGCTGTCCACTGTGACCGCTGCGGGCACACCGCTCACATCGATCTCCAGATCGTGGGTCACGATGTGCGCGACATCGATTTCATCTCCTGCGTAGGAAGATAAAAGAAGTTGCGCATCTGTATTGCTCTGCGTGTGTTGCTGTACCAGGCGAGCTGTTGTTGCCACAAAACACCAACCCATTGTAGCCACCCAGAACACCACCTTGAAGACGACCAAATAGATATCGCTTGGAGGCCGCCAGTTTCTTAAGTTTCCATAGTATCCCAATACGATGTACTTAAATGAAGTGCCCGAGTGGCTCAATGTTGTGTACCCTGCCTTGGCCATTGAAACAAAGACCACTTTCACAAAAATGAAGGGAGCTGCAACTGCGCTCTTCACCCTCGCTGCGAGAGAAATTGTCTCAACAGGCTGATCCTTTGAATACTGTCGGAAATCGACAGAGTAAGGAGGGTTCTGAATGAATTGAATACTGGTAGATGCCATTGCGGTACCGTCTGTTTGGGGAAATACGCTAACAGAAAAATCTCTTTTTTGGAAAAGAGAAAATTTACACCAACGTCAGGACTTCGACGCCGGTTTCGGTGATGAGGAGGGTGTGCTCCCATTGGGCGGAGGGTTTGCCGTCTTTGGTGCGGACGGTCCAGCCGTCGCGGGGATCGAGGACGCTTTCGCGGACGCCGGCGTTGATCATCGGCTCGATGGTGAAAGTCATGCCGGGAGCAAAGGGGATCTGCAGATCATTGTAGTGGTGGGGGATTTCGGGAGGTTCGTGGAAGGCGACGCCGACGCCATGGCCGACGAATTGGTTGACGACGGAACACTTTTGCGAACGGGCATAGTCTTCGATCGCTTTGCCGATTTGCCAAACTTCATTGCCGGGCTTGCAGGCATCGATGGCGAGATGAAGGCAGCGGAGAGAGACCTGGGTGACGCGCTCTTTTTCTTCGGAGATCGGACCGATCATGACCATCCGGCTGCAGTCGCCGAAAAAACCGTCGTGGATACAAGAGACGTCGATGTTGAGGATGTCCCCCTCTTGAAGGGGTCGTTTGTCGGGAATGCCATGGCAGATGACTTCATTGAGAGAGGTGCAGATGCTCATGGGATAGGGAGGGGAGCCGTAGCCGAGGGGAGCGGGGGTGACGCCGGCGTCGGAGTGGAGTTTGCGGGCGAGTTGATCGAGTTCGAGGGTGGTGACGCCGGCCTTTGCGTGCTGGCAGAGCTGGTCGAGAATGCGCGCGGTAATCTGACAGGCAGCGCGGATCTTTTGGATCTGCTCAGGCGTTTTGAGGACAATGCCAAATTGAAGGAGATATTGCTTGGCGAGGGCGGGGCCAGAGGGGAAGTGGGGATAGTGGCACTTCTTCCACTTCTTGCCGCTTCCACACCAACAGGGTTCATTGCGATTGCTCATACCAACGAGTGTACCGGGTAAAAGACTTGGTGTAAATGGAGTCCGTGGGCAGGAGCGGTGATCCCCCCTTTCTTCCGGTCGCGGGAGGCGAGGGTGTCTGAGAGGGAGGTGAGTTTGTCGGAGCCGATGTAGACGAGGGCGCCGGCGATGTTGCGGGCCATTTTGTAGAGAAATCGGTTTCCGCGGATCTGGATGGTGAGAGAATCGGTGAAGGCGATCGATTCGAGGGTGCAGAGGGGATCTTTTTCCGGTTCGTTGGCAAAGGCGGTGAAGTCGTGGGTTCCGAGGAGTTGTTGGGCCTCTTGCTCCATTTTAGCCAGATCGAGGGGATAGGGGATGTGCCAGGCGTAGAGGCGGGTGTGGGGATCGGGAACGGGACCGAGGAAGAGGCGATAGTGGTACTCTTTCCCGAGGGCGTCGAGGGTGGGGTGGAAGAGATGGGGTTCGAGGGAGAGGATCCGGATATCGGAGGGGAGGACGGCGTTGAGGCCGCGGTGGAGGCGCTGTGGCTCGAGGGGACGGGCCAGGGCAAACTGAACCACTTGCCCCTGCGCGTGGACGCCCCGATCGGTGCGGCTGGCCGCTTCGGGCAAGACATGTTCTCCCGTGATGCGGGCAATGGCCTTTTGGAGCTCTTCTTGGATGCTGGGGCCGGTAATCGTTTTTTGCCACCCGAAATAGCGGGTGCCGTCATAGGCGAGGATGAGTTTATACATGAGTTTACTGCCGGGCGATGAAGCTGCTGAGACCGCTCAGGAACATCTGGACGGCGATGAGGATTAGGACGAGTCCCATGAGCCGCTCGAGAGCGAGGATCCCGCGCCAGCCGAGGATTTGTTTTAAGTAAGAGGCGCCGAGAAGGATGAGGAGAGAGGCAAACCAGGCGATCAGGATCGCTCCGACCATGATGAGGCTATCGTTTTCCTGCTTGGCATAGATCATGACGGCGGCCAAGACGGAGGGACCTGCGACGAGAGGGACAGCGAGGGGGACGATGAAGGGTTCGGTATCGTGGGGCAAGGCATCATTGGGGTCATGGGGTTGGGGAAAGATCATCTTGAGGCAAAGAAGAAAGAGGATGATTCCCCCCGCGATCTGGATGGTGTCATTTTCGATGTGAAGGAATTTCATCAGGGCGTCGCCGATGAAATTGAAGAGGATGATGATAAAGAGGGCGATGATCAGCTCGCGGAAGATGACGAACCGCTGCCGCTTGGGGTCGAGCCCTTTCAAAAAACTGATATAGAAGGGGATATTCCCAATGGGATCCATCAGGAGGAAGAGGGAAAAGGCAACGGAAAATAGACCCATATGAACTTTATGGTACCTTATGAGGGGTTTTTCGTCTTCTCGAACCACCGCTTTAGGGCCATGAAAGAGAAGATTTGGGGGAGAGATTCCTCGATCATGCGGGAGGGGGTCTCTTTGATTTTTTGGAAGATCGATTCGGGCATTGCGCGAAGGATATGGCGCAGAAAATCGCCCAGATCATCTATCCCGCTCTCTTCACCGAGATAGTAGATCCAGACAGGTGAAACAAAGGCTGGGGGAGAGGCAATCTTTTTTGGGTCGCAGGCCAATTGTTTGGCCGTAAATGCATGCCATTCGGGATGAGACAGAGCGGCTCGATTGACGGCTAGACAAAAGGGGACGGGGAGAAAGCGATCTCCGTTTTCTGTGGAGGGAAAGGATTTTTTGAATAGTTTCTCTAAGAAATCGGCCCCCGCTTGCCATAACAAGGCGGTATGGCGTTGAAAGAAGCGTTCGCGCTCGGGAGGTAGGGATATGGAAGGAGGAGCGGATGGGCGGGGAGCGAGGGCGCGATGTCGTTCTGCGAGGAGTTTCAAAAGCTGTCTGAGTTCTTGGCCTTCCTTTTCACGCGCCTTGAGATTTTTGCAGAGTTCCGGAAAGTGCTTTTTGCAGTTTTGAAATACAGGAGATTTTCCAAAATCGACGGTATTTTGATAAATACATTTAATTTCCTCTGCACAGTCGAGATAGGAGAATAGTTGCAGAGTCTGGTTGATTTTTTCACAAATCTTCGCAACGTTGCCAAAGGTCGCTTGATCTAAAACAGCTTTGGCTTCTTGAACGAGTCCCTGTAACGGCTCTTTTTGGCTCAGTTTCAAATACTCACCGATCTGTTTATCCAAATCCTCTGTGACGCCTGTATATCGAGAGTTGCGAATGCTAAGAGTGGAGAGATGGGTGACCACTCCTTTGACCTGTTTTCGCTGATCTTCAGAATGTGAAGAAGTGGCCTTTTGAAAGATTTGGATCAGATCCTGTTTTCGGTAATGGCACAACGTGCTGAGGATGTCTGGATTTGCCCAGACGATGCCCTCAGCTATATTCGTGGGTGTACCGACTTCAGTGAGGATGCTCGCTAATAAGGGCTCTGGATCAAACGAGAGCTCTTCCTCAGCTTTTCTTTTGTTGGAGTTCGATTCAGCATGAATCTGCATAGGCGCTATACCAGAAATGGGCGAAGCCATAAAACCACCTTGTAAAAGCCGAATAATTTACTCCGAAGCGGGCGATAATGCCAAGAGAAAATATAACCACCCGCGCAAGAGATAGACATGTGAGGTCTTCAGCCAGGTTTAATGATAGGAATGATAAAATGATGAGAATGATAAGGGTTTTAAAGAAGTAAATCCTTAAATTGATACTCTTTTATTTTTCTTTATCATTTCCATCATTACCTTTTGTGTTGGGATGCATACCGAGGCACGCGAGGGCTTTCTCTCTCCTCTGTGAGCTCTGTGGGCTCTAGCGAACTTTGTTCGCGGGTGGTTATATTTTCCCTATATGTTTGCTAAAAATCACTTCTGTGTGGAGCTTTCGATTTGGCGCCAGAGTTTGGCCATGAAGTTCTTTTGCTCGGCATTGAGGGGATTGAGCGAGAGAACGCAATCGCTGTTTTTGTAAAAGGCCGCTTTGGTCCAGTTGGCCGAGCCGGTGACGAGCGTCTGCTCATCGATGTAGATGAACTTGTGGTGGAGGAGTTGCGGTCCTTGGCTGAGGAGGACGGGGACGTTTGCTTTTTTAAGCTTTTCGATGGTTTTGGCGCTGGCGCCGAAGGCCGACTGCATATCGACGACGAGAGAGACGGCGACGCCGCGCTGATGGGCCTCGATCAGCTCGTCGGCGAGCCCCGGATGGGTGAAGGTGAAGAGGGCGATCCGAATGGAGCGGGTGGCTGTGCGGATCTTTTTGCGCAGCTCGGTGAGGGCGTGGCCGCGCGGGTCGGGTAGGAGCCACAGCTCGACGTTCTGCCCCCCGACCAGGGTCTGGAGATAGCCAGGGGTAAAGGGTCCATGTTCTTGGAGGAATTGAGCGAGGGTACGGCTCCGCAGCCCCACTACCAGATTGTCATGCATGCGCAAGGAGGCCGTCGTCATATTTGCGGAGCCGATGAACACCATTTCCTGATCGAGGACCAGGATTTTTCGGTGCATGAGGCTGCTATTTTTGACGGGATAGATGTTTCCGCCATCTAGGTATTTGAAGATTTTTGAAGAGCCTTTTGTATCGTAGTAGATGGTCGTCGGGACGTTCTGTTTGAGCTTTGCAGAGAGGGCGCTGAGGACGGCGCGGTCGGAAAGGCCGAACATGGTCAAGTGAATCGAGGTGCTCGCCTGCCGGATCGCGGCAAGGAGGGTGGATCGGACGTCTTGTTGGCATTGGTTGGAGTAGAGGCGAGGGGGCTGATTCGCTTGAGGGAGGTGAGGGGCGAGCGATTCCCAGACGAACCAGCAGCAAAAGAGAGCGACAGCAAGGAGAAGCCAGGGAAAGCGGGGCCTAAGGGGCTTTTTTGGGGGAGCTTGGACGACGACGACTTTTTTCGTGACTTCGCTCCCCTAAAATAAAAGCTAGAGACTAGAGAGTGCCCGCTTTGCGCATTTGGCGGATGATGGGGCCTACCCCTTTTTTGTCGAGGGTGCGGAGACCTGCGACAGAGAGGCGGAGGGTGACAAATCTTTTTTCTTCAGGGATCCAAACCCGCTTGGTCATCAGATTGGGCAAGAAGCGGCGGTTGGTACAGCCGGTGATTTTCAAGCCAATCCCTTTTTTCTTTTTTGCGATCCCGCGCAGACTATAACTGCGGCCAAATTTGGATCGTCTTCCGGTGAGCATACAAGTTCTAGCCATAATATTTCCTAATATCTAAATGGACCGCTCATCATAGCAGCCTCAACGATTTGTAGCAATTATACTTTATTTTTTAGGCGGAGGAGGCATCGCTGTCGAAGCGGGAACGGCCTGCGCCTTGCGCGCTTTAACGGAGGAACCCGTCAGCGTATTGGTGAGGTTATAGGGGTAGGCTGAGTCATCGCTCTGGCTCACCTTGATCTCCACCGGCGTGATCCACCCCTGCGTGATCGGCGTGTCGGACTGCCTGATCTCCCACAGCGAATTGTCGGTCAAGCGGATGTAGCGCCCATTATTGAGGTTTTCTTGCAGAGAGGGAACGGTCTTATTGCTATTTTGGGCGATCTCTTTTTTTGCGTAGTGCCCCTCAATCCACTCCTGCAGCGCCATTTTCTCTTGGGCGGAGAGCTTTGTCATCCCCGTCTGTTTCATTTCCTGGACAGACATCCCCGCATCAAAGGCCGCGGTCAAAGCGAGCAAAATCGTAAACATGGAAAACCCCTTTTGGGGGCCAGTATAAATCGATTCAAGGTTCTGGGCAAGCGCGTTGCAGTCCTTGGCGCAGTTCTTGGAGGGCGTGGGGCTTATGATTTTTAGCTTGGACCAGCTCCTCCGCGCTTCGCAGATACTTCCACGCCTGGTTGAAATTGTGCCGTTGGAAGTGGATCGCAGAGAGATAATAGTTCACCGTCGCATCTTGGGGATGCATCGCGATATATCTTTCCAGGAGAGGGAGCGCCTCTTTTTCCCGCCCCAATTGAAGCCAGGTCACAGCCAGGTGGAAGACCCCTTGTCGGAATTGGGGGAACTGCGCGGCTATCGCCTCGAGCCTTTTCTGCTTTTCCAAGATGGAACTGCGCGTCTCATTCACCTCGGAATAAATCGTCTGGATCGCCTCGGCGCTCGCCAACCCTGCCAAATAATCCTCAGCCACCGTATCGCGCCCAATCGCATGATCGGGCACTACGCCCTTCACCTTTTCGAGCAAACTTCGCCCCTCTTTCTCTCGGCCGACGAATAGATAGTTAAATCCCAAGAACATATTCAGCAGATAATCGTCCCCCAAAAATGGACGGGCTTTTTCATACAATTTCACCGCCGTTTCTGCATCTTTCCGATGCCAGCTCACAGCCGCTTGGTTCATGAACGCCAGGCCGATCACCTCTTTCACGCTCCGCTGCTGCAGCTTTCGCGTCTCCAGTCCCAAGTATCTCTCCGACGGCACATCGATTCCCCGCGCCGTCGTCTCGATATTCACCACCTCTCCATTCGGAGCCACATAGCGCACGTAGATGTGGCCTGGCGGCGTGATCGCCTCGAGCGGTAGTCCCAATCGCTGCGCCAAGGACAGATACAAAATCGACACGCCCAAGCAGACGCCCCGCCTGCTATCGAGTACCGACGGCAAAACGTATAGACGTCGATCTCTTTTGCATGCAGCGAATGGGGGGGGGAGCGGAAGCGCATTTCTGAGAAAATGTAATCATTGATGGCCCGCACTTTCTCCAGCCCGGTCGCCCCTTCCCCGAGCCGCGCCAAGATCTGCAGCGCCATCAAGTCCAGATTCGCCTCATAGCTCCGGATCTTCAGCCGCGCCTCTACATCACTGCCTAATTCGGCCAGCAACAACCCCCGCGCCAGATCGATCTGCTCCACCGGCAACCCCAGCAGCGCCTCCTCGTCCCACAGCCCAAAGCCCCCCAATTCCCGATTCAGCAAATGGCGCGACAGCTTTTCGATCACCGCCAGCTGCTCTTCATTCAGCAGAGGCGCGCTCTCTTGGCCCGACCGGTTTACAAACTGGATCAGCGGCTGCGGATCGATCGAGGGCAGGATCAGTTCGGGGTCCCATTCGTTGCATCCTCCGCTCAGTAGCTCCCACGCATGCTTCAGCGCCTGCCGTCCCTCTGAACTCTTCGGATAGAGTTCATAGAACGCAAAGTGTTGAGAGACAGAGGTGGGGTCTAGCGTCGCATACAAAGCCGAAAGGGAAGCAGCGAGGAGAGGGATAAAGTACACGGCAGCTCCTTTTGGGTCATCATAGGGATCGAGGAGCTACGCGTCAAGGGGGCTAACTAGTGAAAAGTTTTAGACCGACATTCTCGCATTGATTTTTGCTATGTTTAGCATAATTCTGCTCATGCAAGAAGAGCATCTTTCTTTTAAGTTCTCTTGTTGATCTGCAGGAAGGTTCAGGAGATTCTCAAGGCACGCGATATCCTTCTGTATTCCTGCTTTGTCTACTTCGGTCTCTTTTTCTATCTGATCGGGAGTAGTGACTCTGAGAGAGCGTTCCTGTTTGGCTTGTACAAAGAGAGTGATGATCGACATCTTGTCAAAGAATGGAGCGGCGGCAAAAAAGGTCCTTATTTCTTTCTCACTGAGAACATTTTGAATCAGTTCCATTTTTTGTGCTGGAGTTCGTTCTATTTGAGATACGTCTAAAGTCATATTTCCCTGAGTTTTTGGGACATAGGTTACCTGATCGGCCAATCGAAATCAATACATGATTTCGATTAGTCGATGCAATCTTTCTTAGTCAGACTGGAGTTCTTTTCTGAAATTGATGTTGAACATGGAGGTGAAGATGGTTGTAATGTAAAAAACACCGATCTGTTTTGCAAACTTTGGCTCAGATTCCTCAATGCGCATAACCAATGGCAGGTTGTCGATAAGGCCTTTTATCATGACGCGATCCATCTCGTCGCTCTGAGGCTCGATAGAATCGAGGGATTCCTCTGCTAAAGAGGCGATCCGTTTGTCGAGACTGCTGGTGAAGGCCGCAACCTCCTTTTCACCATAAAATTGATTGACGGCGTCATTTAATATATTTTGCTCGCCTTCAGTAAGATTTATAGTTCTAGTAAGTTCCCATAACTCTGGTGAAAATGAAATTGATGACATAATTTTATCCTAAAATAGTTGTTATTTTGCGTAATATTTTAACAGTTAATGTAATTATTGTCATTTTAAAATGGCTGTGAAGGCCTTTGCTAGGCCTTGATGGCTCACCATTTCCTCGAGAGAGGGGCGAAACCGATAGGTCCAGTTAGTGGGGAGGAGGGTGCCGGGGATATTGATCCGCTCCTGATCGGGGGTGGAGTGGATGAGCTCAGGAAAGAGGGCGAGGTATTCTTGGAGGAGATTGATGTGAAAGTAACTGGAGGTGTGGTGGGCGGCTTTGAGGATATCGAGCCGTTGGGCTGGGGTGAGAATGGGATGATAGGACCATCCCATAAACTGGGCAAAGGGGACGGCGGCGGAGGGCTCTTCTCTCCACCAGGCTTCAAGGGGGGTCATGTCGGGGGTGGAGAGGGTGGTGAGGCTAAAGGGTTCGTAGTGAGAAAAGGGGATGT
>CAYNWC010000034.1:0-9959 GCA_964400805.1 uncultured bacterium
CTCGTCATCTTCCGCACTCTCGACAAAACCGCCTTACGCCAAGTGGTCGATCTCGAGTTCAACAAACTCAAGAATCGCCTCGAGAAGAAGCAGATCTTTGTCACCATCGACAATGCAGCCCGCGACCTCCTCGTCGAGAAAGGGTACCTCCCCGAGATGGGCGCACGGCCTTTACGCCGCGTGATCGAGCAATTCCTCGAAGATCCCCTTTCCGAAAAGCTGCTGCAGAACCCCAATCAGCAGAAAAAATACCTCATTTCGGCCAAAGAGGGGCAGATCGTCTTTATCGATCAAGAACCCGACGCCAAGCCGCATAAGGAAGAAGTACTGGCGAAGAAGTAAGAATGAATCACCACCCGCGAACAAAGTTCGCTAGAGGACACAGAGCTCACAGAGGCGAGGGAAAGCCCTCGCGCTCCCAAAAAAGCTCAAGTGATCTGTGGTAAAATTTCTAGTTAGGCGCGGGCGAGGGCTTCTTCTTTCGCGCCCGTCTTGATATTCGCTTCCCACTGTTTAATATAATCCAGCAGCTGCGCTTTGGTCGGGTGCGCTTTGAGATAGGCCAGATTCTCTGGCTTGCTGCTCAGATGCGCCAGTTTGGCCAACAGATGAAGATGGCGCTTATCGTCGCAGGCGAAGAGAAAAAAGAGCGTATGGACCGGTTGCCCGTCCAAAGCGCCATATTCGATGGGCTGTTTTGGGAAAACCACCGCGATCACATCGTATGACTCTTGCAATAGAAAGTCGCGGGTGTGGGGCACGCCGATCCCATTGGATAGAGCGGTCGGCATCAGATTTTCCCGATCGAGGAGCAATTCAGTGATCACCTCGGCATCCAAGTGTAGATCGCGGGCGATCTGCTGCATCGCATTTCGGATCACCTCTTCCTTCGTGTCGCCAGGGATATCCTTGTAGACGCCCCCCTTGTGAACCGCGCGGTAGAGGCCAAATTGCTGGGTACCCAGCCGTTCCTTGGACATATCCTCTTCAAATGGGGAAAAGTCTCCCCCCTGCTTGCAGCTCAGCACCCAATTTTCGATTTCGCTGCGGCTGAAGCGGTATTGATTGTTGAGGCGATAGTAAGGGATTTTGCTATCGGCGATCCATCGTTTGATGGTCGTTTCCGAGACGTTTAATAGTTCTGTGACATCTTTCAACTTTAAATCCATGATCCATTCCCTCACTAAAAGTTGAAAAATAGCAAAACGGGAATTAATCGCAAAGAGGTAGTTCTAAAATGATTTGAGGAAATCCTCAATAGACTCAAACTCCGTCAGATTCTCACCTCTCTCAGCATCGCGTAACGCTTTCACTGTTTCGGTGTTTGGAGTATGAGGTTGAGAGCACTTCTTTAGCCGCTTCATACAACCAATATATCACAAATGTACATTAAAGCGAAGCCTACGCTCTTGAGAGCAGAACGAGAACTTCTTGGGGGCTTTGAGCGCTGAGGAGTTTTTTGCGGAGGTCGACGTCGCGGATAGCCGAGGTGAGAAGGGAGAGGATTTGGAGGTACTCGGTTTGTTTGGTGTCAGGGCCGCCGATGAGGAAGATGAGGCGGACGGGGGCTTTGTCGAGAGCATTCCAGTCGAGCCCTTCGGTCTTTTGGATGCCAACGACAATAAAAAAATCAGTGAAGTCTTGGAGCTTAGCGTGGGGCACGGCGACGCCCATTCCGATACCGGTGGAGACGAGCTCCTCGCGATGAAAGATCGCCTTGCGAAAGGCCTCTTTGTTGGGGAGATGCCCTTCTTCATCGAGCAGGTCGATGAGCGCTTCAATCGCTTCATCGCGGGTATCTACATCGAGAAATGTGATGAGGCGAGAATCTAAATAGTCGGAGATTCTCATGGATTCCTTCTTGGACCTGTGAAAATGGTTAATGCGCGCCAGTATGGCCAAACTTTCCTTCCCCGCGTTGCGTGACTGAAAGCGATTCATGCCGCATAAATTCGGCCTGAACGACTGGAGAAAGGACCAGCTGCGCAATCCGCATTTTGGGAGTCACGATGAAGGGCTCTTTTCCGTGGTTCATCAAAATAATTCCAATCTCTCCCCGATAGTCGCTGTCGATGGTTCCGGGCGTGTTGAGGACGGTGAGTTGATGTTTAAGGGCAAAGCCACTGCGCGGCCGCACCTGGATCTCATAGCCTTCGGGCAGGGCGACGCGGATGCCGGTGGGAACGAGGGCGCAGGTCTGGGGGGCAATGGTGAGAGGCTCAGAGAGGGAGGCGCGGGCATCGCAGCCCGAGGCAAAGGGGGTTGCGTAGAGAGGGATGAGCTCTTCATCGAGAACGTGAATGGGAACGGGGATCTTATACATGGGCTACTTCTGCGAGTTTCAGAAGCTCTTTTAACGCCCGGGGCATTTTTTTGGCAAGCTCGTCTTTTTCAAAGGAGCGATCATTGTGCATGAAAAACTCAATGAAAAAGGAGAGGCGCGCCTTGAGCTCAGAGCGCTTGACGATGCAATCGACCATCCCTCTTTCGAGGAGGAATTCCGATTTCTGGGCGCGGGGCGGCAACTTTTGCCCGATCGTCTGCTCGACGACGCGGGGGCCAGCAAAGGCGATGAGCGCATCGGGCTCAGCGAGAATCACATCGCCGAGCGTGGCAAAAGAAGCCGTCACGCCGCCGGTCGTTGGATTGGTGAGAACCGAGAGATAGGGAAGCCCTTTTTCGTGGAATTTGGCGAGGGCGGCAGAGGTCTTCGCCATCTGCATGAGAGAGAGGATCGATTCTTGCATACGAGCGCCGCCAGAAGCCGCGACGAGGACGAGGGGCAAATTGGAATGAAGCGCATGCTCGATCAAGCGGGTGATCCGCTCCCCTACCACAGAGCCCATCGATCCGCCCATGTAGGCAAAATCGAGAATCCCCAAAGCCGTTCTCTGTCCATTGATCTGGCAAACGCCGACACAAGCCGCTTCATCGCGCCCTGTTTTCTGCGTCGCTTCCTCGATCCGCTTTTTATAGCTCTCTGTATCGACAAAGCCGAGGGTGTCAACGGGTTTAATATCGGTAAACAGTTCTTGAAAGGTCCCCGAATCGGCCAAGAGCTCGATCCGCTGCTTCAATCCAAGGCGGTAGTGATACTGGCACTTTGGACAGCAGTTCAGATTGTGCGATAGCTCAGTTGCATGGATCAATTCACTGCAGCCACTGCATTTGATCCAACCGCTAAAGCCATCCTTCTTTGTAGACTGAACTTTAATTTTCGGTTTGTTACGGCTAAATAGTCCCATAAAATTAACTACGAATGATAGTTAAAAAGGACCAAATTGTCAACCTATTCAAATATTTGCTTTGGCAAATCGCTCTTCGATGTGCTTCCAATGCAAAATCTCCCAAATTTTCTTTACGTAGTCGGCGCGAACATTCTTATACTGAAGATAATAGGCATGTTCCCAAACATCGATTCCCAGAATGGGGACCAACGCTTGCGTGCTGAGGGGGTCTTGGTTTTGGCAAGTGGCGATTTCGAGCCGTTTTTGCCCTTTATGGTAGCCGAGCCACCCCCAGCCTGAACCCTGGATGCCGGCCGTGGCTGGAGTCAATTTTTCTTTAAACACATCAAAGGAACCAAAGTCCCGATCGATCATTTTGGCCAACTCCCCTTTGGGAGCTCCGCCGCCGCCTTTATGGGGAGGGGCCAAGATGGTCCAAAAGATGCTGTGATTGATATGTCCCCCGCCGTTGAAGCGGATGGCGGGTTGTAAGGAGATCATCAGCGGGACATCGTTTTTGCTCTCCGCTTCGTGGTACTTTTCCAGGGCTGCGTTCAAATTGGTGACATAGCCTTTGTGGTGCTTGGTATAGTGCAACTCCATGATCTCTGCCGAGATAACCGGCTCCAAAGCATTGAAATCGTAGGGCAGCTCGGGGAGTTGGTAGCTGGTTTTCTCTGAGTCGGCCATGAAATATCTCCTTTTTACCAAAACTTCAAGATAGAGGGATTAAATATATCTTCTCTAGACTATTTTTTCCTTCTAAAAAGATTCTACTGCAACGGGCTTCACGCCGACGAGTTCGTTGAACCTTTTCCCTAAAGAAACGGTCGCGAGGAACCAGATGAGAATGACGACCAAGAAGATCGCGGCGACGTAGGGAGCGCTGGTAGAGACGCTGGCAAAGGCAAAGAGGAGTCCTTGGTGGATGACCGAACCACCCGATTTGCCAATGCGAGAACCGACGCCGTCGATGGCGGCTTTCCCTTTGAGCTTCGATTCGGGATCAAGGGGGATGAAGGCAATCTCCTTGGTGGGATCGAAGAAGGTGAATTTGCAGGCGCGGGCGAAGACGTTTTGTGTGGCGCCGAGGAAGAGGATGAGGAGAGCGGGGGCATAGTTGAGGAATTGGGCGAAAGGGGCGTTCTGGAAGACGACGAAGGCGAAGAAGCTGGCGCCAGTGAGAAACATGATGGCGACGGGAATGAGGGCGCTGGTGGTCCAGGAAAAACAGCGGATGATATTGCCCGATACAAAGAGAGAGGCCAAGGTAGAGACAATACCAGTGACCGTGGTGACGCCTCCGAGATAGGACTGAAAATCGCTCGGGTCGGGATAGAGCTCTTTGATCTGGTTTTTCCAAACGACTTCGACGAGATTGATGGCAATGTTGTAGCAGATGACGATAAGAGCGATACAGATGAGGTAGCGGGAGTTGGCGAGGTAGCGGAAATTCTTCCGCATCGACATCTTGATTTTCTCTTTTTGGGGCAGGAGCTTTTCTTGGACGCAGATGACGCTCTTGTTGAGCCAGCGGAAGAGAAGGAGGGAGAGGAGGCCGCTGCTGAGAATCACACAGGTCATGAGGAAGATCGATTGCTCCCAACGGGTCGTCCCATAGGGAATGTTGGGATCGTATTGGACGGCGGAGAGCCAGTGGGCGAGCTGCCCGCCGATAATGGAGGAGACGTTGGCGCCAATCATGAGAAGGCCATAGTAGCGCTTCGCTTCCCCTACGCTCGTCACCTCATTGGCAAAACCCCAAAAGAGGACCGACATGATCGCCGTGCTCCAGAGCTCCGACATGACGTAAAAGAGGGTGAATGTCCAATGGCGAAAAATGGCGATCAATCCTTTACAACCGGCGGGCAAGAAAGCCTGCAACCGATCGGCGAGCTGATGCGGATGGAGCACTTCTTCGAGCGGATAGAGGACAAAAGTGAAGAGGAAGAAAAAGGTCAAGAAGATGCCCATCATGATGTAAAAGACTTTTTCCCGATCGAAGCGGTTGGCAATGCGCGTGAAGACAAAGGTCAAGAGGATGGCGCTCGGAAGGATCGCCCACACTTTGATGAACGGAATGACTTCAGCGCCCGACTTCGGAGCGGTGATCACCATTGTGTCTTTGCATATCTTTAACAGATTGTAATTGAGGGTGATGAAGAAAAAAATCCCCAACAAGGGAAGGAATTTGGCCAACTCACCGCGATGGATGGGCCAAAAAAAAGCGCGCCCTTTGCCGAAGTGAGAGGGAGGGTTGATTTCCATACGCCTCAAAACGATGTCTTTTCATAATGGCATATTTGTTTATTTTTCGCGATGGCTCTCGCGGTAATGGGCCCAATCGGCGTCAATTTCTTATCGGGGGGAAGAGAACCGAAAATGCGGAGAAACCCCTCAACAGTGGAAGCGCTGGTAAAGATGATTTCGTCAACGTCGGCGAGATCGGGAACAGGTTCTGGCCTTTGAAAGAGTGTGTCGTAGAGATCGACAGCGAGAAAGGGGATGTTATGGGCTGTCATAAAATCGGTGAGGGTGGAACGGGCGCGCCGCGAGCGGGGGATGAGAAAGTGGCCGTTGAGAGAGGCCACTAAGGCAATGATCCCTTCTTGCGTCGCCTCGGGGGCGATGGAGGGGGCGAACCCTTTTCCGCGCAGCGCCGCAGCTGTAGCCGGCCCAATGGCAATCAGCTCTTTATCCCACGGGCCTGGCCAATAGGCCACAGCTGTTTGGCTGGTAAAAATGAGGTGGGTGAATTGAGGCCAAAGGGTCCACACCGACTCTGCAACCCCGCAATACTCTGTCCGGATCACGGGGTAATGGAGGGTTCCTGCTCGCGGGCGAAGGCCCAAGTATAATCGCTTCGACATACGATGGCCAATTTTCCTTGTAACGGGGCGGTATCCCCCGGTAAAAACAAACGGGGCAGGTGGGTCAATCCAAGGCGAATGAGCGCCGCTTCAGCTAAAACGACACCATCGACCTCTCCCCTCTCCCACTTCATCAACCGCTCGTGAATCCATCCGCGCAAATCGACAAAGCGGCATTCGGGAAACAGCCTGCGCACCGCCTCTTCGCGCCGCTCGCTCGATGTGGCGACGACACGCACCGGCTCTCGATAGACCAAGCAATCGCGTGGATCGACCCCTTGACTTAGCGCGGCGATCCGCAATCCCGCCGGCAATGGATCAGGCAAGGCTTTGGCCGAGTGGATCGCGATATCGATTTCTCCGCGCAACAGCAGCTCATCTAGTTCTCGCGTAAAGAAGTCGGTCTTTTCCAATCCTCGCAGCGACGTCGCCCGATCCCGATCGCCCACCGTGCTTACCCACACAACCTCAAAATCAAGGCCAAATTCCCGCCGAATTTCCTCAACCTGCGCGCGGGATAAAGGAGAGTTGCGCGCGCCCGCTCTCATAAAATCGATTGGATAGCTTGGTCGACGAGTTCAACGCCGATGAGGGTAATCTTTTCTCCTAAATGAGAGGAAAGCCCTTTGAGATTCTTTTTGGGCAAGACGCATTTTTTGAATCCCATGTGGATGGCCTCTTTGAGGCGGGTTTCAATGCGGCTCACTCCGCGCACTTCTCCACCGAGTCCCACTTCGCCAATGACAAGGCAATCGGAAGGAATCGGACGATTCGTGTAGGAAGAGGCAATGGCTAGGAGAATGCCTAAGTCAATGGCCGGTTCGACGATTTTTAGACCACCTGCCAAGGCGACAAAGACATCGCAATGGTGCAAATTATAGCCGACCCGTTTGTCGAGCACAGCGAGGAGGAGGCCCAGACGGTTGGAATCGAGTCCGGCGGAACGACGCGATGGGTTGGGATAGGCCGTGGGAGTCACAAGCGCCTGGATCTCCAGCAGGAAGGAGCGAGCCCCCTCTAAACCCGGAACAATCGCCGATCCGGCAATCTCTTTCATCCGCTCTTCGAGAAAGACCTGCGACGGATTGGGCACCTCCATGAGTCCCGTCTCCTTCATCTGGAAAATGGCGATCTCATCGGTCGCGCCGAAACGGTTTTTGATCGCGCGCAAGAGACGAAACCCATGTTGTCGATCCCCCTCGAAATCGAGCACGGTGTCGACGAGATGCTCGAGCACCCGCGGACCTGCCAAATCGCCCGATTTGGTGACGTGGCCGATGAGAAAAGTCGTGATCCCATGCCCCTTGGCCAAATGCATAAACTCAGTCGCAATCTCCCGTACTTGGACCACCGAGCCAGGAGCTGAAGGAAGCTCCGGCTTGTAGACGATTTGCACCGAATCGACGATCGCCACATCGGGCTGCACCTGGTCGATCTGCGCCTTGATCGCGCTGAAGCTCGTCTCGCTGAGAAGGTAGAGATTTTGATTGTCGATGTTGAGCCGCTTGGCGCGCAAGGAGGTCTGCTCAGCTGACTCTTCCCCGCAAATATAGAGGACTGTAAGCCCCTGCGTAGCCAACGAATTGGCGATCTGGAGCAGCAGCGTCGATTGTCCTACGGCCGGCTCGCCGCCGATCAGAATCAGCGACCCCTCGACCAGCCCTCCGCCTAAGAGGCGATCGAGCTCCCCCATTTTCGTCTCAATGCGACGAAAGGCGTTCGCCGTCACATCGCAAATCCGCACTGCCTTCGCTTTTTCACTCTTTTTCGATTCGAACCGTTGCTCTTTCTCTTCGGCTTGCGCCTCTTCGACGAACGAGTTCCAATTTTTGCACGTGGGACAGCTCCCCGTCCATTTCATCTGCGAATGACCACACTCGCGGCAAGCCCAAAGCGTTTTCACTGATTCCTCTTCGATAACGCATCAAAGGCAGCCCGTTGCTCTGCCTCTTTCTTTGAGGCGCCAATGCCCATCCCCGCCTCTTTTTCATCGATCCATACCATCACGTGGAAGATCTTGGCATGATCGGGGCCTGTCTCATCGACGACTTTATACAACGGCGTCTTTTGATACTGTTTTTGCGAAAGATCTTGCAACTCCGCCTTGTAATTGCGCGGCGGACTGTCAATGGCCGCTTCGAATTCTGCTTCGAAGTGAAAGAGGAGAAACGATTTTGTGACGCCCAATCCCCCATCGAGATATATAGCTCCTAAAAGAGCTTCAAAGGCATCGGCGAGAATCGAGGTCTTCGTCCTCCCTTCGCTGATTGTCTCACCCCGGCCCAATAAAATATAAGCGCCCAAGGCCAATTTCTGCAGGTACTGCGCACACGAGTTGGCATCGACGAGGCGAGAGCGCAATTGCGAAAGCTGCCCTTCCGGATGAGCCGGCAGGCGGTGATAGAGATAATCGGCCACGATGAGGCCCAGCACCGAATCGCCCAAAAACTCGAGCCGCTCATTGTGTTGCAAAGCGTGTTCTCGATACTCATTGATGAAAGAGCGGTGGATGAGCGAGAGGAGTAAAAAATCTTTATTCGCAAAGACATAGCCCAATTTTTCCTCGATCGATTCGAGTTGGGCGCGCAACTGTTCCAATGGATCCATGCCTACATTTTCTTTAACTTGAGTGTTAAGAACAAGAGGATTATTCTATCACTCATGGCAAAAATCAACCATCACTACCAAAAGCTCGTCGGCAACTATCTTTTCCCCGAGATCGACAAGCGGGTCGAAGCGCTCAAGCAGAAGCAGCCGCAAGCGCCCCTTCTGAATCTCGGCGTGGGCGATGTGACGATGCCTCTTGCCTCTCCGGTCATTGCCGCTCTCCTGGCCGCCTCTAAGGAGATGGGGGAAAAAGGGACTTTCCGCGGCTATGGCCCCTCCGAAGGATACCTCTTTCTCCGGAAAGCGATCGCCGAGACTGATTACAAGGATATCTCCCCCGATGAGATCTTCATCTCGGATGGTGCCAATACGGACATCGCCAACCTACAAGAAATTTTTTCCGTAGAGAACCGGATCGCCGTGCCCGATCCCGCCTATCCCGTCTACGTCGATATCAATGTGATGGCTGGGCGCACTCGCCCTCTGCTCAAAACGGGCCGCTACGGCCATATCACCTATCTCCCCTGCACGGAGAAAAATGGCTTCCAACCCCAGCCTCCCTCTTCCCACGCCGACATCATCTATCTCTGCTCCCCCAACAATCCGACGGGTCTCGCCATGGATCGGGACCTCCTCACGCGCTGGGTCCGCTATGCGCGCGAACACGAAGCGGTGATCCTCTTCGACGGCGCCTATGAAGCGTTCATCACCTCGGATGCGCCCCGCTCCATCTATGAGATCGAAGGGGCCAAAGAAGTCGCCATCGAAGTGCGCAGCTTCTCCAAATCAGCCGGTTTCACCGGCCTCCGCTGCTCCTATACCGTCGTTCCCCACGCGCTCAAAGTGCGCGACGCGGGCGCCCTCCACTCTCTCCATGCCCTCTGGAAGCGGCGCGTCGATACCAAATCAAACGGCGTCTCTTATCCGATCCAGAAAGCCGCCCTCGCCCTCTACACACCCGAAGGACAAAAAACCACGCGGGACACTGTCGCCGCCTACACCCAACGGGCCAAAACTCTCCTCCACGGCCTGCAACAGCTCGGCTATACCGTTTATGGCGGCATCGACTCTCCCTACATCTGGTGCAAAACGCCTCCTCAAGTTTCCTCTTGGCAGTTCTTTGACTTCCTCCTCGAAAATGTGCACATCGTCACCGTACCGGGCGTTGGATTTGGACAAGAGGGCGACGGCTACATCCGCTTTTCTGCCTTTGCCGAAAAATATGCCAACGAAGAAACCCTTCGCCGCTTTAATC
>CAYNWC010000035.1:0-9742 GCA_964400805.1 uncultured bacterium
AGAAAAGGCAACACTGTTCAAAAAACATCCGGAAGCGATTCCCTACTCTATCATGAACACAGAGACACGCCACATTCTCGAAAAAAAAATCGGACAAATTTTATGGGATTGATCCAACAAGAAATCTTCGTCTGCCTCGACTGCGAGTCGACCGGCCTCGATCCCAGCAATGACCGGATCATCGAAATCGCAGCGGCCCGCTTTACCTTTGACCAAGTGGTGCAAAAATTTGAAACGCTGATCAATCCCGAATGCGCCATCCCCCAAGTCTCTCAAGAGATCCACAAAATCTCGGCCGAAATGCTCGTGGGCAAACCGAAAATTGCAGAGATCCTTCCCGATCTGTTGAAGATGATCCAAGGTCATATTCTCGTCGGCCACGGCATTGGCTTTGATATCGCCTTAATCGCAGCCGAAGCCAAGCGACACCAAATCCTCACGCAAATCCAAAAGCAGCCCTTCATCGACACCCTTCGGATGGCGCGCCTCTATGGGGAAAGCCCGGTCAACTCGTTAGAGAAGCTCAGACAGCATTTCAACATCCAAGCCGAAGGCGCCCATCGCGCCATGAGCGATGTGATCGTCAATATCGAGGTCTTCAAATACCTCTCGAAGCCCTACCCAACCACCGAGCAGCTCTTCAAAACTCTGGAAAAGCCGATCAAGCTCAAGGCGATGCCCCTTGGCAAGCATAAAGGGCGCCGCTTCGATGAGATCCCTCTCGAATATCTGCAGTGGGCTGAAAGGAAAGATTTCGATCAAGATCTCCTCTTTTCGATCCGCTCCGAGATTCGCAACCGGAAAAAAGGGGGCGGTTTCGAACAACAGGCCAACCCCTTTTCAAACCTATGAAAAAGTTAACATTGAAAGATCTTTCGCTCAAAGGGCAGCGCGTCTTGATGCGCGTCGATTACAATGTCCCTATTGAGAATGGAGCGATCACCGACGATGCGCGGATCGCCGCCTCTCTTCCCTCGATCGAATACGTGTTGAAACAGGGCGCTTCGCTCATCCTCATGAGCCACTTGGGCCGGCCCAAGGGAAAAGAGGCCGCTTTGTCGCTTGCGCCCTGTGCGCAGCGGTTATCCGAGCTGCTCGGGAAACCCGTTGCGATGGCAAAGAACTGTGTGGGCCCTGCAGTGGAAAAAGAGGCCGCTTCTCTAAAGCCCGGTCAAATCTTGATGTTGGAAAATCTCCGCTTTCACCCCGAAGAAGAGGCGGCAGATCCCTCTTTTGCCAAACAATTGGCGAAGCTGGGCACCTGCTATGTCAACGACGCTTTTGGGACGGCACACCGCGCTCACGCATCGACCGCAACGATCGCCTCTTCGTTCCCCGACAAAGCGGCCATGGGCTTTTTAATGGAAAAAGAGGTGACTGCGCTCTCCTCTCTTTTGAGACAACCCAAGCGCCCCTTTTACACCCTTTTAGGCGGCGCTAAAGTGTCTACGAAAATCGGCGTCATCCGCAACCTCCTAGATCGGGTGGATGCCCTTTTCATCGGAGGAGCAATGGCGTTTACCTTTTTAAAAGCAAAAGGCATTTCGATCGGAGATTCTCCTTTCGAGGATCCGGCATTGATCGAGAGCCTTTCGACAACAAAACTCCACCTGCCCCTCGATCTCGTCATTGGCAAAGAGGGCGCCGTGCAAACAGTCTCGGTCCAAGAGGGAATCCCGGCCGGCTGGCAAGGGATGGACATCGGGCCGCGGACCGTCGCCGACTGGTCGAAGCAATTGAAAGGAGCGGCAACGATCTTTTGGAATGGGCCTTTGGGAGTCTTTGAGAAGCCCCCCTTTGACGCGGGGACCCGCGGCATCGCAGAGTGTTTGGCCGGGATGCAGGCCCAAACAATTGTGGGGGGAGGGGATTCGGTCGCTGCTGTACAGCAGATGGGACTGGGAGGACGTTTCACCCACCTCTCGACCGGAGGAGGCGCCTCCCTCGAATTTTTAGAAGCGGGCCACCTGCCCGGGATCGATGCCCTGACAAATAAATGATTGATCTTTCTTCCAGTTCTATTAAATAGGCGAATATGCCATGCTGAAGGCACACAAAAACCAGAGAACATGGAAAATCGGAGAGCCGAAGAGTTTGGGAAATGGCGCCTCTTTTTTTGGCCCATCCACCGCTGGGAATTGAAGAAATTCGTTCCTATGTTCCTCATGTTTTTTCTCATTTCGTTTAATTACAACGCTTTAAGATCCTGCAAAGACTCACTGGTCGTGACAGCCCCTCATTCGGGAGCCGAAGCGATTCCCTTCATCAAGGTGTGGGCGATTTTGCCGGGGGCCCTGCTCCTCACTTATTTTTTTACCCGCCTCACGAACCGTTTCGGCCGTGAAAAAGTTTTTTACATCATGATGGGCCTTTTTCTCGGCTTCTTCATTCTCTTTACTTTTGCCCTCTTCCCGGCCCAAGACTACGTCCATCCGAATGGGCTGGCGGACAAACTACAAGCGATTCTTCCGCCCGGTTTTAAGGGGTTGATCGCGATGTTCCGGAATTGGACCTTTACCCTCTTTTATGTGATGTCGGAGCTTTGGGGCACGGCGATTCTCAGCGTTCTTTTTTGGGGGTTTGCCAATGAAGTGACGAATGTCGGTGAGGCCAAGCGCTATTACGGCCTTCTGATGATCGGCGCCAACGTGGCTGGAATCTTGTCCGGACAAGCCTCTGTCTGGCTGTCGGGCCTCGGCTTTATCCCCTATCTCCCCTATGGCAAATGCAGCTGGGACCAATCGATGCTCTTCCTCAACTGCCTCATCGTCTTTTCGGGCGTTTTGACAATCGCCATTTTCCGCTGGGTGAATCGACACGTGATCCGGCCGAGTGAACAACAGCGCCCTCCTCCAGAAAAAATCCAGATGTCGATGCGGAAAAATTTCGCCTACCTAGCCCGCTCTAAATATTTGATTTGCGTCGCGCTGATCGTTTTGGCCTACAATATCGCGATCAATTTGATCGAAGTCGTCTGGAAAAATCAGATCAAGCAACTCTACCCCAATCCAAGCGAATACAATATTTACATGGGCGAAGTGATGACCCTGATGGGAATCCTGGCAACGGTGGGAGCTATAATCACCCTCTATTCCATCCGCCGCTTCTCTTGGACGTTCAATGCGATGATCTCTCCTGCGATCCTCTTGATCACAGGGATAGGTTTTTTCCTCTTCACCCTCTTCCCCGATTCGGGGCTAAACTGGATTGCCGCTCTGATGGGATCGACCCCTCTCATGCTCAGCGTCGCGCTAGGCGGTTTGCAAAACAGCTTTAGCCGAGCGACAAAATACACGATCTTCGATGCCACCAAAGAAATCGCCTTCATCCCCTTAAGTTCCGAGTCGAAGCTCAAAGGAAAGGCCGCTATCGATGGAGTGGGCTCGCGCCTCGGCAAATCGGGAGGCTCGATCATCCATCAAAGCCTTCTCCTCTTTTTCTCTACAGTCGGCGCAAGCACCCCCTATGTCGCAGTCATATTCCTCGGAGTGGTCCTCGTTTGGCTTTTTGCTGTAGTCTCTCTCGGCAAACAGTTTGATTCCCTTACTAAACCAGCCCTCTCAAAAGAATTGGCTTAATAATCTCTCATTCATTATTTGAAGAATTAAATGGATGCCTTGCTTCAATCGATCTTTGCCCATGCCCCTTACGCTCATTGGATCGTCTTTGGCGCTTTGATGCTGGCCGGGCTGAATGTGCCGATCAGCGAAGATCTCATGATCATTTTCAGCGCTGTGTTGGCTGCTACAGTGGTTCCCGAAAATACCTATAAATTATTTCTCGCTGTATTCCTCGGCTGTTACCTCTCTGACTGGGTTTGCTATGGCCTAGGCCGCTATTTTGGTCCCAAGCTTTGGAATATCTCCTGGTTTGCCAAAGTCTTCGACAAGACCAAGATCGATCGGGTGCATCAATACTATGAAAAATATGGCTTTCTCACGCTCCTCGTCGGTCGATTCATTCCCTTCGGCGTTCGCAATGGCCTTTTCCTCACCGCAGGCCTCGGGAAAATGTCTTTCGGCAAATTCTTGCTCAGCGACGGAATCGCCTGTATTTGTTCGAATACCGTCCTTTTCACAGCTGCCTATGCCGTCGGCAAAAATTATGAGGCCCTGATCGTCGCTCTTAAAACGCTCAATATTTTTCTTTTCTCTACCTTTGTGGTCGCGATAATTGGCTTCATTTGGTATAAAAGAAAGAAAAAAACCGCCGCTTAATGATCACCGCATCCAATAGCCTTTCCTTTATCCGAGCCCCTCTTGCCTTCTTATTCCTGCAAGAAAACTCGAACTTGCGCCTTTTGGCGATCATCCTTGCGATGATCACCGATAGCATGGACGGTTACTGGGCGCGCAGAAATCAATCGGTCAGTCGATTCGGCGCCATCCTCGATCCCGCCATGGATAAATTCTTTGTCTACTTCGGAATGGCCGTTCTATTCACCGAGCATCAGCTCACTCCGTGGGAAGGGGTTATGATGCTCTCGCGCGACTTCTTTCTCTGCCTCTATGGCGCCATCATGATGGCTGCTGGCCGCTGGAAAACCGTCGTCTTCCGCGCTATCAAATGGGGGAAAGCGACCACAGCGCTCCAATTCTTCGTCCTCATCGGGCTGGTCATCGGAGTCCCTATTCCTTGGTACGTTTACGCCAGCTTCGCGGTCATGGGGTGGCTCGCCTTCCTGGAACTGTTTCAGGTTCGCACCTCCACCGCCTGACAAAAATAATGACCGTAAAGGTGTTTTCGGGTATCTGTTCAATTAAATTCACTTAAGGGCTATCTTCCTATGGAAATGCAACACGAATCGATCTTCATCTCCGCCGTCCGCTCCTTTTGCCGCATGTTTTTCGCCGTTTGCGGGATCTTCTTGGCCGTCATGGTCATGTCCCTTTTCTATAGCCTCCTTTCTCCAACGATTGCGATCGATGAGAAAACCAAAATCAAATATCTTCCCGATGCAGAGGGCAACCGGGTCTTGGCAGCAGCGACCGCTCCCGTCGTTTTACAGATCAATATCCATGGCGTCATTGGAGAGCCGAAATCGCTGGATACCGACGTGGTCCAAACGATCTTGATCGACTCGCGCGTCAATACGCTGAAAGGGGATCGTGTCAAAGCGGTTTTGCTCCACATGAACACGCCGGGAGGCACGGTCGTCGACTCAGATAATATCTATCGGATGATCAAAACCTATAAAGAGCGGTACAAAGTCCCTGTCTTCGCTTATATCGACGGCCTCTGCGCGTCGGGTGGCATGTACATCACCTGCTCCGCCGATCAGGTCTTTGCAGGGCCTGCGAGCATCATTGGATCGGTCGGTGTGATCATCGGCCCCTTCTTCAACATGGTAGAGGCTCTCACCAAACTCGGCATCAAAACGGAAACCATCACCGAGGGATTAAACAAAGACATGATGAGTCCGTTTAGACCTTGGAAAACCGACGAAGACACCTCTCTGAAAGCAGTGACATCCTATTTCTATCAGCAGTTTGTCGATATCGTCGTCTCCAATCGCCCCCGCATGGATCGAGACAAGCTCATCAACGAATATGGCGCCCGTGTATTCGATCCGATCACCGCCCAAATGTATGGCTATGTCGATGTAATCGGCTCGCGCGATCAGGCTCTCTTGGCCCTCTTAAAGGAAGCCAATATCGATCCCGCGCACCCCTATCAAGTCATTGCGCTCGAGCGAAAGAGCGAATGTCTGAACAACCTTTTTAGCGAAAAGAGCTCTCCTCTAATCACCGGCAAAATCGAACACACGCTCGACACAGGCGCCCCCAAAATCCGCGACCAGATCGCCTATTTATACCGAGAGTGATGGATAGAATCTATATCCTTGATGCCGTCAACTTCCTCTTCCGCTCCTATTACGCGATCGGCCCTATGCTCAACGATAAAGGGCAATCGACGAGCGCCCTCTTCGGCTTCATCCGCTCCGTGCAAAAGCTAATCCGCGACTTTTCTCCCGGCTATCTCATCTCGGTCTTCGACGGCCCCGACAACAAAAAATCGCGCAAAGCGGTCTATGCCGAATACAAAATGAATCGAAAGGGAGCCCCTGAAGATCTCTTCCCCCAGTTTGAATGGGCCTATGACTATTGCGAAATGGCGGGAGTTCCCGCCCTCTGCGTCGACGGCGTAGAAGCAGACGACACGATGGCCACCATCGCCCTTTGGGCTGAAAAACAAGGAGCGCAGGTCTTTCTCTGTTCGAGCGACAAAGACCTGATGCAACTCGTGAATGGGCAGATCCGCCTGCTCCAGCCCCACAAAGACAATCTCATCATCGATGCCGCCAAAGTGACAGAGCTCTTTGGCGTCCGCCCCGATCAGATGCTCGATCTCCTCGCGATCATGGGAGACGCCTCTGACAATATCCCCGGCTTAGAGGGATTTGGTCCTAAAACCGCCGCTTCTCTCCTGCAAGAATTTGGAACGCTGGACAATCTCCTCGCCCATCCAGAGCGGGTGAAAGGGGCAAAAAAACAAGAAGTGCTCCGGACCCAGCAGAAAGAGGCTCTCATGAGCCGCGAGCTCGCCACCCTCGATATTCATGTCGAAGTTCCCCAAGAAATCGACTTTTATCGCCTCAAAAAGGGGGACCATTCTCGGCTCACGCAATTCTTTCAAGAGATGAAATTCAATACCCTTCTACGCGACCTGGTAGAGACCCCTCAACCCTCCAAATGTAAAGCGGCTTTACATTTGAACAAGCAGGACTATCATCTCGTCGATACCGAAGAGGAGATGGAAGCCCTTTTTCGCCGCCTCTCCGCGGCAAAAGAGATCGGCATCGACACAGAGACCACCGATATCCAGCCCCTTCTCGCCCATCTGGTCGGAATTGGCTTTGCGATCGAACCGGGCGAAGCGTGGTACATTCCCCTCAATGGGCAGCTCGGCAAAAAACGGGTCGTCGAGGCATTGAAAGATTTTTTCGCAAACAGCCACGCCTCCTTTTTCGGACACAATTTCAAGTATGATTACCACATCCTAAAAAACATTGGCATTGAATTGCGCAACATCGGCTTTGACACGCTGCTCGCCTCCTACCTGCTCGATCCGCAAAAACGGCGCCATAATCTCGACACACTGGCTTTAGAAAAATTCCAAAAGGCGAAGATTCCCTTGGAAAGTCTGATCGGCAAAGGGAAAAACGAAATCTCCATGCGCGATGTACCGATCGAAAAGGTCAAAGAATATTGCTGCGAAGATATCGATTACACCGCGCGTCTCAAAGAGCTCTTTCAAGAAGAGCTGCAAGAGAAAAAAATGATCCATCTTCTCCGCGATATTGAATTGCCCTTGCTCCCGATCTTAGCGGAAATGGAACGGGTCGGAATTTTTCTCGATAGAGAAAAACTGAAGGAAGAGGGAGAAAAACTCGTCCGCGAACTGAGTAAAATTAAAGCGACCATCTTTCAAGAAGTAGGAGAGGAGTTCAACCTCAACTCTCCCAAACAGCTCAGCGAAATCCTCTATCAGAAAATGGGATTGAAGAGCCGCTCTACATCCACCAGCGCGGATGTCCTCGAAGAACTCGCCGACGAAAACCCCATTGTCCATCATATTCTCGAATATCGGACCCTCGAAAAGCTCCGCTCTACCTATATCGAGGCGCTGCCCCATGCGGTTCATCCGATTAGCGAGCGGATCCATTGCCACTTCAACCAATCGGTCGCCGCGACGGGCCGCCTCTCCTGCCAAGATCCGAACCTACAAAACATCCCGCTTCATTCGGCGATCCGCTCCTGCTTTAAAGCCGCGCCCGGGACCAGCTTTCTCGGCGCCGACTACTCCCAAATCGAACTGCGCCTCCTCGCCCACTTTAGCGAAGACAAAGAACTCACCCGCGCTTTCCAGACGGGACGCGACGTCCATATCCATACGGCCTCTCTGATCTTTGGCGTGCCCGAGACAGAAGTCACTCCCGCGATGCGCCAAGTGGCCAAAACAGTCAACTTTGGGATCGTCTATGGACAAAGCCCCTTCGGCCTTTCCAAGCAACTCGGCATTCCCCTCAAAGAGGCCTCTACCTTCATCAAAACCTATTTTGAGCGCTATCCCGGCGTCCATGCCTATTTAGAGCGGTGCAAAGAACAAGTGAGAAAAACAGGCCACTCCCAGACGCTCACCGGTCGCCTTCGCCCCATTCCCGAAATTCACAATAAAAATCCCACCATCCGCGCGGCCGCTGAACGACTGGCGACCAATACGCCTCTGCAAGGGACCGCCGCCGACCTGATCAAAATGGCCATGATCGCCATCGACCGAGAGATCCGCCAGCAGCAATTGCAAGGCAAAATGATCCTCCAGATTCATGATGAGTTGATTTTTGAAATTCCCGATCGTGAAATCCCCCTCTTTGAGAAGATCGTCAAGGAAAAAATGGAAACTGTTTTCAAGCTCAATGTCCCCATTGAGGTCCACATTGCGGTTGGCAAAAATTGGGCTGAATGTTAAAGTTAAAGAAAATTGCTATCACAGGTGGAGTAGCAAGCGGAAAAACCTCCGTTTGCCAGTTCTTCGAGGAACTGGGAGCCTATGTGGTCGACGCCGATGCGATTGCCCACGAGCTCTTAACACCCAACACCGATCTGGGTCAGCAACTCATCCAACAATTCGGTCCTGAAATACTAAAAAACGGACAGATTAGCCGCACGAAAATGGCTGAAAAAGCATTTAAAAATCCCAAGCAGCTTCAGAAATTGGAACAACTACTCCACCCTGCCATCCTCCATCGGATCGAAGAGCTCTACGAGCGCGCCTGCCGCGCGGAGCGTTATTCCTCCTTTGTGGTCGAGATGCCCTTGCTCTTTGAAATTGGAGCCGACCCTTTTTACGATGTGACCATCGCTGTCCTCTCGGATGAAGCTGCAGCGAAAAAGCGATTTAAAAAAACAGATTATGACCTGCGCATGCAGCGGCAGCTAACGCCCGAAGAAAAGGCTGCTAAAGCGCACTATACCATTCACAACACAGGTTCTCTTGAAGACCTTCGTCGGGAAGTCATCAAATTGAACCACATCATTTAAAAAAACGGAGTTTCCTTTCCATGAACGATCAGCAAACAGAGCCGCAAAATTCAGAGAATCACCATCGGCCACCCGCTAACTTTGAAACCGTTACTCGCATTTCTGACCTGCAGCGGATGAGTATCGATCAACTCCAGAATTATGCGCGGAACATCGGCCTGAAACATACGGCTTCCCTGACCAAATCAGGCGTTGTTTTTGAGATCGTTAAAACCATCTCCGAACGTCCCAACGAAGTGCTCTACGGCGAAGGAGTTCTCGAAGTTCTTCCCGATGGCTTTGGGTTTCTCCGCTCTCCCTACTATAACTACCTCTCTTCGACCGAAGATATCTACGTTTCCCCCGCTCAAATCCGCCGCTTCGATCTGCGCAAGGGAGATACCATCTACGGCTCGATCCGCTCTCCGAAAGATAAAGAGAAGTACTTCGCCATGCTCAAAGTGGAGCGGATCAACGGCAAAACCTTCGAACAAACCCGCGAACGGGTCCTCTTCGAGAACCTGACCCCGCTCTACCCCGACAAGCGCCTTGTGATGGAAACGGTCCGCGAGCGGCTCACCACCCGCGTCCTCGACCTTGTCGCCCCCATCGGTAAAGGGCAGCGCGGCCTCATCGTCGCTCCTCCCAAGTCGGGTAAAACCATTCTCATGCAGCACATCGCCAACGCAATCGAGATCAACAATCCCGAAGTGGTCCTCATG
>CAYNWC010000036.1:0-9671 GCA_964400805.1 uncultured bacterium
CACAGCATGATATGATCCATTCAATTCTACGGAAAAATCGGCTATTCTTTTTGAACGGAAGCCCTATTATTAAAAAATAAATTTGTCAATTTATACACTTTCTTGTCTAATTGGTGTCTTAGCTTACCCAAGGAAAGCTTATGAAACCTAGAGCATGGCCTCTTTGTCTCTTGATGCTGAGTTTGTCGCCCTTTCTAATAGCGGACGAACCTAAAACCGAAAAGAGACAAATGGATTGTCCGCGTTGTGAATACACCGATTTTTGCTGTCCGGAACCGGAATGCAGTTGGGGCACTCTCTCTGCGAGGGGCGAGTTTCTCTATTGGCAACCCGTTGTCACTGGAATGGCTTACGCTCTGAGTCGCACAAGCCTCGATATTGACCCTTTAACAGCCCCCTTCTTCTCTTCGATGGCCCCTAATAATATATCCATTAAAAATGTATCTTTTGACTACGGCCCTGGATACCGCGTTGGAGGCAGCTATACACTTCCCAAAACGAAATGGGACTTGGACGCCGATTATGCTCAGTTTACCAAAAAAGGTCACGACTCCATTCAAGCAGGGGGAGAGGTACTGATCGACACCTTATGGGATGCGATCAGTGCAGTCAACGCAACTGTCTCAGCTAGCGCGGATTTACAAGTGGACTTGAAGGTGATTAATGGCATGGTGGGAAAAACGATCCCGTTTCTCCATTGCTTTACAATACGCCCATCCTTTGGCTTGCAATTTTACAAATTGAACTGCCATGAGAATATTCAATATATTGGCACAACTACAGTTGATTCTGTGCCGCAAGATGCCACAGCTCTGGTACAACTCATCAATGCAACCAATGGGTGGGGACTGCTCGTTGGCTTTGATGCGGTTTGGACTCTGCCCTGGTATTTTGAACTCTTTGGTCAAGCAGATTACGGTGTTTTAAGATCCCAATTTACCTTCACACAAAATGAGCAAATTCAGATTTCAACACTAAGTGATATCAATCTCACTTCATCCAGTCGCTTCACAGCGATTATCCAAAGCATTCAAATCAAGGGAGGTCTCAATTGGAATTATCGATTCAATTGCTGCACTCATCCTTTGGCCCTAAAGCTCTATGCTGGCTATGAAATGGATGTATGGATACAAGACGTTCAACTTACCCGAGTCCTTTCGTTGGGCACAGCATACTCCGACGCACTGACAACAAATATCGGAAACGTTGGATTCCGCGGGTTAACTGCTGGAGCTGAATTCAGCTTTTAGAGGGAGTTTGCACTCAGAATTTCCTTGGCTAAAAATTAAAGTTGCGTCTATCGTTGCTCTTCATAGATATCAACGAGGAACATTTTCATGAAGTATCTGCTCGCCATTTCTTGTCTTTTCGCCACTGTTTTTGGAGCTAATCAGCCTCCACAACCCTGCCCCGTCTCTCAGCAATGCTGTCCCGAAACACTGAATCCCTGTGGTCTCACCTACGGATTTTACGGAGAGTTTCTCTACCTACAGCCAAATGGAACCGATTTATTTTATGGAGCTTCTGCGATCGGCATCAGCCCAACGGGCTCAGGAGATAGCCCTATATCTTCTATTGCTTCTCCCGATTGGACCATTTTGCAAATAGAGCCCGATTACCATCCTGGCTTTGAAGTGGGTCTTAGACTCGGATCTAATAGCGATAACATCACAGTCACTGCCAATTGGGAACGGCTTCACGCCACCGACACCAATTCCTTTACGGCTAGCGCTGCTGCAGGAAACATGGTTGGCCCTTTTTTTGACATTGGACCCAATTCAGCCGCCTACAAGGTCGCCAAAGGAAAAGCCGTTTCTCATTTCGATGCAGTCAATTTGATGTTTGGGAAAAATCTCTGCTTTTTCAACAACTTCCGCACAGAATTCTATGGCGCCGCTGCCTTTGCTCGAATCGAGCAAACACTCAAATCCACCTACTCGAATTACTCTAATTCTACCGTTCGCGTAGTCAAGACTGGCTCTACGTTTACAGGAGCTGGCCCTCAAATCGGATTGAATTACGATTATCGGATCTATAAACGATTTTTCTTCTCTGGAAATTCAGTCCTTTCTCTGCTCGTAGGGCAGATGAAAAACACCACCACCTATCAATCGATTGCGCCTGAGCTGGCATCGATCGGCGTTAGCTCGCCTAATAACCAAGAGGCGACCATACCCAACCGCACCCAACTAATCCCCGCTTTCGAGCAAAAATTGGGATTTTCTTGGATCTCGACTTGGAAGTGCGTCCAAGCCACGTTAGCAGTGGGCTACCAATGCCAAATCTACTTGGATGCCGTTCAAACCTTCAATATGGCCTCTCAAGCAATCCCCTCTGATTTGGCTGCCGTATCCCCCGATGTGGCCGTTTACGCAGTCGCCTTCGAGCAGACCAACAGCAACTTCATGCTCACTGGTCCTTACGTCTTCTTAGGTTTTGAGTATTGACCAAATCTCGTCGATCGCCTATTGAGAGGGGGATGAATCCCTCTCTCTCTGTCTATTTTCAGTCGCGCGTCCCCTCCCCTATTCGGTTGAGCCAAATCGAGTTCTTAAAGCGAACAGACCGCGTTGTAGCGGTGAATGCAGCGATCGGCAATGTCTCTCTTCCCATCCACCCGGCGATGAAAGAGCGGATGTTTTCGCTCGGTGGAACAGGCAGCCCTTTTCAAGCAGGAGTGGTGAAATACTCCACAACGGTCGGCGAGAGGGAAGCCAATCAAACGGTGCTGCACCTCATCGAGAGCAGCGGCTTTTCCACAAAAGGGCTCTACAGCCAAATGACGGATGGAGCGAGCCATGCGATGGAATTGGTCATCCTGGGAGTGTGTGGCCCAGCGGGCTCCGAAAAAGACCCTCTATTGATCCTCGATCCCACCTATTCCAATTACACCTCTTTCGCAAAGCGGGTCGGCAGGCCAACCGTCGCCTTGACTCGATATTTAGGAGGAAATGGGGCATTTACCTTCCCAGAAATCACCGATTTTGAAAGGGCGATCCGAGAGAGGTCTCCTGCAGCGCTTCTCGTCATTCCCTACGACAACCCCACAGGGCAGTTCTTTCCACAGCGCACCCTCAATGCATTAGGGGCTCTTTGCGCAAAGTATAATCTCTGGTTGATCAGCGATGAAGCTTACCGGGAAGTTTTCTTCACTGGAGAAAAGACAAGTAGCATCTGGGGCATAACGGAAAAAGAGGTGCCCGGCATCACCGGCAGGCGCATCAGTATCGAATCGGCCTCAAAGGTTTGGAATGCTTGCGGACTTCGCGTCGGGGCGATCGTAACCGACAATGGGGATTTCCATCAGCAAGCCGTCGCCGAAAATACCGCAAACCTATGCGCTAACGTGCTAGGCCAATACATTTTTGGAGCCCTTCTTCATGAGACCAAAGAGCAGCTCCAAGGCTGGTTCAAGCATCAACGGGCGTATTATCAGAAGATGGCAAATAGCGTGGCATCAGAGCTCAAAAAAACGCTGCCGCAATTGATCGTCTCCTCTCCCGATGCCGCTCTCTATACCGTTCTCGATCTTCGCAATATTTTAGGAAAATCGGGCGATGCCGCTGCCTTCGCGATGTATTGCGCCCAAAAAGGACAGGTCCCTATCAAGGGGATCAAGACGACTTTACTCACAGCTCCTATGGGAGGATTTTATTCTTCCCCGGAAAATCCCGGCAAAACCCAGCTGCGCATCGCCTATGTCGAGCCTCCCGAAGTCATCGCCCAGATCCCCCAGTTGTTTCCTCAACTTCTCGCTGATTTTCTCTCTCAAAAAGCGTAGATTCTATTTTTTTGTGGGATAGCACATCGCCAAGGGGTCGACGAGACGATCGAATTGCTTTGCCGTGACGTAGCCCAACTTCAGCGCAGCCTCTTTTAATTTGAGGTCATGATCTAGGGCATATTGGGCAATTTTGGATGCTTTATCATAGCCGATCTCTGGACTCAAAGCCGTCACCAACATGAGCGATTGCTCGAGATCCCTTTGAATCCGTTTTAAATTCGGCTTCATGCCGCGGATGAGGAAGCGGTCAAAGTTCCGACAGGCGTCATTCAGGAGATTGATCGATTGGAGAATATTATAAATGATGAGAGGCTTGTAGACGTTCATCTCCAAATCCCCTCCGGCATCTCCAAAGGTCACCGCGACATCATTCGCGATCACCTGAACGGAGACCATGCAGAGAGCCTCGCATTGGGTCGGGTTGATCTTCCCTGGCATAATGGACGAGCCGGGTTCATTGGAAGGGATGAGCAGTTCATAGAATCCCGCCCTCGGCCCGCAGGAAAGCAACCGGATATCATTGGAAATCTTATACAAAGAGACGGCCAAGCTCTTCAGCGCGCCGCTCAATTGCGCTAGGGCATTGTGCGCCCCCTGGACGGCAAACTTGTTCTCCGCCGTCACAAAGGGCAGCTCGGTCAATTGGGCGATCCGCCGGGCGACCTCTCGATCAAATCCCTCGAGCGTATTGATCCCCGTTCCCACCGCCGTTCCGCCGAGGGCTAATCGATACACTCCCTCCAATGACTTTTCGATATGATGGATATTCTGGACCAGGACCGCCGCATATCCGGAAAATTCCTGCCCCAAAGTGAGCGGCGTGGCATCCTGCAAATGGGTGCGTCCCAATTTGACGATATGCTTCCACTTCTTGGCTTTTGCGTCGATCGACTTGACTAACTGCCCTAAAGTCGGGATCAACGCCCGCTTCACCTCGATCGCGACTGCCATATTCATGGCCGAGGGGAATGAATCATTGGAAGATTGGGACATATTGACGTCGTCATTGGGATGAACGGGCGCTTTGCTGCCCAACGGCTTTTTCGCCAGCTGCGAGCAGCGATTCGCAATCACCTCGTTCACATTCATGTTGAACTGCGTTCCGCTTCCCGTCATCCAGACATGCAGGGGGAACTGCAAATGGTGCTTCCCCGCAATGATCTCGTCGCAAACGCGGATGATCGCGTCGGCTTTCTGCTTCGGCAACTGTTTTTGCCACTGGTTGACCATCGCCGCCGCCTTTTTCAAAATGGCGTACGAGACGATCAGTTCCCGCGGCATCAAATCGCGGCCGATGCAGAAATGCTCCAGCGACCGCTGCGTCTGGGCCCCCCACAAACAATCCGCAGGGACTTTGACCTTCCCCAAACTATCCGATTCAATTCGAAACTTTTTGACAGAGCGCATCTTAACTTCCAAATAGCAGAAGGTTTGATTTTCACCCTACTAAAAAATTCATCCTTTCGTCACCATATATCGAACAAATTAAAAGAGGACAAGATGAGCAGTGCAATTATTAAGCATACTTTTGACATTTCTAAAGGTAATGGAGCAGAAGGAAGGGTAACATACACAGTCGAGGGGACGCGGAGCGGGATCGACAAAGCCATAGGACAACTTCGAGACTCTCTCACCATGCAGCAGATGGCAACCAATAACCCCTCTTTTAAAAAAAGTGGGAGAGACATAAGTCTGATCAGTGAGCAGCAAGAGATCATCGACGAGATCACCGCTCAATACAACCTGACGCTATACGACGGAAGACGATAGTAGTCCTCGAGGGTTTTTCCCTATTTGGCCAGGTGAATGATATTCCCGGGCCGCAAGACGTACCCCCATTGAGGGAACTCCTCGCGGAGGTGGTCGATCATGTAGTGGGCCAGGGCGAGGCGGGATTGGACGAGCTCGGGGGGATCGAGGGTCAAATGGCAAGAGGGGCCTGTCTCTGGCTGGGAGGCGGGCGTAATGGCGTGATCGATGTAGAAGCAATCGGCCAGTTCATTGGGGCCTTTGAGGGCAGGGAAGCTCTGCGTCAATAATTCCCAATCGGCCTCGGGATGAAGCGGCAAGAGCTCTTCTCTCATCTGATAGTAGAAGAGAGCCTCGATCAGACGGTAAAAGGAAGGAGAGGTCCTCCCCTGACTCGCAATGTGGTGATACGACTCGATCAGGCACCACTTGAGTCTCTTTAAATTGTCGAGGAAACGGGGCTCAGCGGACTGGTAGTCAAAGAGGTGCGCCATTGAGACACACATCCGGTCCCAGGCGAGATAGAGGACAAGGTCGTGGATCGCATGGGGAGTGTTCTCTCGCAGGGCTTGTTCAGGAGTCGCGAGGGCCGTTGAGAGTACCTGTTTCATCTCCCAAAAGGAGAGTTTTTCCTTCTTTTCCTCGATTTTCTGCAGGAGGAAAGGAGCGTCTACCTCGGGCAACGACTTGATCTGCTTGAGTGTTTCGGCAAAGAGGCTGTCGTAAATGTAAAAGAGGTCTTCGGGATTCCCCACCTCGCACAAGGCAGAAACAGTCGCCGTGAAGAGGATCTGTGTCTTATCGAACGGCGGAAGGCGCATCAGAAGCTGCCCGAGCTCTAAATACTCGAGCAAGGAGGGCCAACTGAGGCTCAGGTGACTCCCCTCGCCGCTTCCTAGGGGGCTGCGCAACACCGTGTCTGCATCGACGGAAAACAGCCGCACAATCTGATTATCGACGCTGATTCTCATCAGTCAGCCAATAATTCACTGGCCAAATCTTTGGCCAATTTCCCATCGACCGTATTGTTGAGCTTCATGACGGCTTTCATCACAAGGCCCAGCTCTTTTTTGGTCTTCGCTCCCGAATCGGCGATCGCCTGCACCACAATCCGCCGCGTCTCCTCGGGAGAAAGGGCTTTAGGCAAAAACTCTTGGACAATGACGATTTCTTTTTTTAATTGATCGACGATTTCGGGGCGGTTGGCGCCTTGCGCCTGCTCAAGAGCTTCCTGTAGATTGCCGGCATAGGTCTTAAACAGCTTAAGGACCTCGCTATCGGGCAATGTGCACCGGGCATCGGCCGCTAATATCTTCGACTTGAGCATGCGCAACGTGGCCATCCGGATCGTGTCCTGGCTCCTGATAGCCTCTTTGATCTCCTGATTGATCCGCTCGATCAATGCCATAAATATCTCCTTACTATTGAGGTCTCAGTATACTCCAATCTAATCAATAGAAAAAACGACTTTCTTGACCTTGTGCGGAGAGAGGCGGGTGCCGCGTGTTTGCGCGCCTTGCAGCGGCATTTCGTCGAGGGGGATGACCTCTTTTTTCTTCTTCTGGCGCGCCTGCGGAGCGAATTGAAGCTCAACCGCGGCAGACTTGCCTTGAGTAATGCCCTGCAACTCCCCTTTTTCGTCAATGTAGCGATAGAGTTTATCGAGGATGAACTTCTCGACGATGAACCGCTTCGCCCAGACGTGGCCCGTCTCTTTGTTCTTATAGACGACACACAACGGAGTCTTTTTGTCGGCGATCATCACATGGGCGACCCCCTCGAAGTACTGCTTTTCGGGAATATTGATCGCTTTATAAGTGCCATCTTTGTGGAAAACCAAAAGTTTGTCGAAGTTGGTGCAAGGGAGTTGGACAGCTCCAGAAACTTTGGTCCCAACGAATCCCGACTCTGGATCGAAGCCCACCTTGATCTCTTTGGTCTCAATGGCCCGCCGATCGATCTCCTCGATGGCCTTGACGCGCGTCCTGCGGGGATACTCTTTCCCATATTTCTCGATGAGCCGCTGCAGATAGTGGATCGTGTATTTTTTGACATTCTTCAGGTTCTTTTCAACCTGTTGCAATGTCTCTTCTAAGAGAGAGATCTCCTCTTTATTTTTGTCGATGTCGAATTGGGAGATGCGGCGGATCGGGATTTGGAGGAGCCTTTCCCGGTCGTCGTGAGTGGGTTCTCGCACAAGCTTCTTCCGGTAGGGCTTGAGCGAGGTGTCGAGAGTCTCGTGGATCGCCTCGAGAGTTTTCACCGTCTCAATCTTCTTATAGAGCCGGTTTTCGATGAAGATCCTCTCGAGCGTCTTGTAAAAGATCCGCTCCAACAGCCGGTCCTTCTCAATCACCAACTCTTTCCGCAGAAACTCGACGAGCTGCGTGGCGCTATATTCGAGGAGCTCGTGGACATCCGTTTCCCAAGGAAACCCCTGTTTGATCACCATGATCTGCGAATTGAGGGCAACCTCACACTCGGTAAAGCCATAGAGAGCGTCAAGAATCTCCTCGGCATATTGCCCTCTAGGCAGCTTGATCTCGATCTCTACCTTTTCCGCAGTATAGTCGTTGATCTCCTCAATCTTGATCTTCCCTTTTTTAGCCGCTTCGTCAATGGAACGGATTAAACTCTCGGTCGTCGTCCCATAACAAATCTCTTTTATAACCAATGTCTTCGGATCTTTGATGTCGATTTTGGCCCGCAGCTTGATCTTCCCCCGTCCTCTGTCGTACTGGCTCTTGTCCATGATCCCGCCGGTCAGAAAATCGGGGAAAATCTTAAAATTCTTCCCTTCGAGAAAGGCGATCTCTGCCTCAAGCAGTTCGGTGAAGTTATGAGGCAAAATCCGGGTCGCCATACCGACGGCGATTCCATCCGCCCCTTGAAGCAAGAGCAAGGGAATCTTAGCCGGGAGGGTGATCGGCTCGAAATTCCTCCCATCATACGAGGGAAGTTTTTCGGTGATGTCGGGGTTGAAGAGCGTCTCGCGAGCCAGCGGAGAGAGGCGCGTCTCGATATAGCGCGCCGCAGCAGCGGGATCGCCGGTAAATAAACTGCCGAAATTCCCCTGTTTGTCGAGGACATAGCCCTTGTTCGCGAGATTGACGAGCGCTTCGTAGATCGGCGCGTCGCCGTGGGGATGGAGCTGCATGGTCTGGCCGACGATATTGGCCACCTTGTGGAGCTTCTCATCGCTTTGCCGCCAAAGGGTTTCCAAAATGCGCCGCTGCACCGGCTTGAGCCCATCGACCGCGTTGGGAATGGCCCGATCGAGGATGACGTAGGAAGCGTATTGGATGAAGTGATCCTTCATCTGCTCTTTGAGATCATCCATTTTCGTTCACCAGGTTTTGCATGATAAATGATTTCCGATCTGGAGTATTTTTTCCCATGTAAAACTCGAGCGTCGGCTTGATGTCGGAGAGATTTTGGATCACGACCGGCACCAATCGGATCTCTTTTGCGATAAATTGCTTAAACTCATTCGGTGAGATCTCTCCCAATCCCTTAAAGCGGGTGATCTCCACCCCTTTTTTCAACTCTTCTGCAGCCCTCTCTTTCTCTTCGATGGAGTAGCAGTAGAGGGTCCTCTCTTTGTTTCTCACTTTAAACAGCGGCGTCTCTAAGATGTAGAGATGGCCATTGAGGACGAGCCCCTCAAAATAGGTGAGGAAAAATGTGATCAATAAATTGCGGATGTGCATCCCATCGACATCGGCATCGGTCGCTAAGATCACTTTGTTGTAGCGCAAATTCGCAATGTCATCTTCGATATTGAGCGCCGACATCAAATTGTACATCTCTTCATTTTTATAGAGCTGATCGAGCTTCATGCCGTGGACGTTCAACGGCTTGCCCCTCAAGGAGAAGACCGCCTGCGTTTGGGGATCGCGCGTCATCACAATCGAGGCCGAGGCCGAATCTCCCTCTGTTAAGAAGATGACCGAATTTTCCCCCTCTTTGTCGCCTAAGTGGTATTTGCAATCGCGCAACTTGGGGATTTTGAATGAAATTTTCTTCTGTTTCTCTTTAGCCTCTTTCTTAACAGCTGAGAGCTCTTTTCTCAGCTTCTCGTTGAAGAGGATCCGCTCGATGATCTTTTTCCCCGCCTCTTCATGTTTGTACAAGAGTT
>CAYNWC010000037.1:0-9630 GCA_964400805.1 uncultured bacterium
AATTTTCCTTCAAAAAGAATCGCGAGTCGCTTCCGATTATCCCGAGTGAGAAATTGGCTCACTTGCTGGAGAAAGTCGTCATAGCTCAGTTTTTCTAATCCTTCAATCCGTCTCTCGATAAAAGCAAAATCGCCGTCCCGCTCGAAAGCGAGGCGATTCCAAAGGGCTGTCTTGTCGTCGAGGTTGCGAAAGCGGGTTTTGAGAGAGGCGATGTGACTGGCTTTGAGAGTGTCGAAGCGCTCAGAGGAGATGTTTTGCGCGAGGCCGTCGTTGAAGGTTTCAAGGAATTGCTCAAAGCGGAAGAGGAGATCGTCGGGTTGGTGAGAATTGGATTGGACGAGGAAGTATTGGAAGAGCCGCTCTTCGAGCTCGGTGGCGTCGCTTTGGGCGATATAGCCGGTTTTTTGCTTGGTGCGCAGTTCGTTGAAAAAGGCCTCTTTGATGGCTCCGCTGAGAACTTCTTGGGCGGCCCTTTTCTCGTAGGAGAAGCGCCCTTCATCGATGAGGAGGATGGTGGCGTTGCCCTGAACCTCGGTCGATTGGGTGATTTGATAGGGGCCTCCTAAGTTGGAGAGCTGGAGAACTTGGGTCTTGGGATGCTCCTCTTTGGGATAGGGGGCGCGCCCGAGGGCGTGAACCACATCGAGCCAGGCCGACTCGGCCTCTTTTTGGGTGAGGTTGCCCGCGAAGAGGGCTTGCATATAATTGGTCTCAAAGAGTTTGGCGTGATAGTCGAGGAAGTCCTCGTAGCTGAGAGTGCGGAGTTCAGCGAGCTTCTCTTTGCGGGTGGTCTTGTCGTGGTTGACGAGGGAGTCGAGGAGTTCCTTGGCTTGCCGGACAGCGAGCTCTTTTTGTGCGTTGAGATAGGCCTTTTCATGCCGGTCGAAATAGAGGGCGAATTGCTCGCGAGTAGGGGGCGTGAGGGGCATTTGGTTGACGACTTCTTGCAGGAGAAGGGGGGCTTTCTCGCTGTAACCGGAGATTTGCAAGTGAATGGCGGAGCGGTCTAGGCCAATGTTGCAGGAGAGGCCTGCCGAATGGGCCGCTGCCAAGGTGGGATGGAGGAGGTCGGTCAGGTGGTCGAGATAGAGCGAGGTGAGGACGGAACTGCGGGCCGTGGGGTTGATTTCGGGAGAGAGGATGTGGATGTGGTAGACCGATTCGGGAACGCCAAATTCGGGAGAACGGACATAGTAGGCGATGCCTAGGTCGTGATCGGCGATCGGAATGGGGGTTGCGGTTGCGGGAGCGGTGAGGGCCAAGTGATCGGGGACGAAGGGGTTGGGTCCAGCGAGGCGAATTGCTTCGTTGGGTTGGGCCGCGGCCCACTGGTGGAGCCAACTTTCGGGAATGGGGCGGATCGCATACTCGGCGCCCATCCACTTTTCGCGCCGATCAGGAGGCACTTTGGTGAGCTCGGGAGAGGCCATCAAGCTGATCGCGCAGGTTTGGGGAGTGAGGAGATCGGCGGTGGCGGCGATCTTTTTGGGATCGTAGGCGGTAGCGAGGAGCGAGTAGCGGGGGAAGGTGGTGAGATTCTCTTCGGCAATCGCATCGCCGAGCTTCATGATGTAATCAAAGGGATCTTCCCTGCCTTGATATTGATAATTGATCTTGGACATCGCATTTTTCTCTTCAAAGAGATAGGCGGGTACGCCCGTTTCTCGTAAGCCCACAATGGCCTGAAAACAGCGGAGAATCGTTTGATCGACCGCTTCGATGCCTTGACGGGTCAGCTCCAGGATGATTTGAAAAAAGCGGTGTTGTTTGCCTCCGGCCTCGTCGATCCGGATCGACATCGAATCGATCAGTTGTTCTTCTTTTAACTTCTCGTAGAGGCTGTATTTTTGGCCGCGCCGCAGAGCGTAAGCCAAGATATCGGCCGATTTCGTATCGTCCACGGCGAGATCGAAGGGGAGCTCCCAGCCGAGGGTGAGGGTTTGTCGATTTTGGATGGGCTTGATGTAGGTGATATGGCCGAGTTGTTGTTCGGAGCAAAGGGGGCTATTGTGATCGAGGGGGCCTTTGGCCGATTTGGGGACGTCGCCAAAGAGTTGCACTGCTGTTTCCCGAAGTGTTTCGAGGGGCAAAGAGGAGTAGATCACCACGTGCATCCGGTCGGATCCATAATTTTCTCGGTGCCATTTTTTGAGGGCGCTTTGGGGAATCTTGCCCAATGTTTCGGAATTGCCCGTCGAAAAGAGGCGGTTGGCGTGGTTCGGATTTCCGGTCTCTTTGAAGACCATGTATTCGCGCCACAGGTCGTTTTCGATATTTTTCGCAAATTCTTGGTCGACGGCATACATCTCGCGGGCGATGTTGGCGGGGTTGAAGAGGGGATCGATGAAGAAATTGGCGAATTGATCGAGCAGCCCTAAAAAGCCGCTCGTCTGGGCGGCGAACATGTAGACGGTCCGATTTGTGGCCGTATAGGCATTGGTCGTGCCGGCATAGTCGGAGACCGTGGTAAAGAAGGCGTTTTCGTTCGGGTACTTCTTTGTTCCCATGAAAAGCATGTGTTCGCAGAAGTGGGCCATGCCTGGATACTCGAGCGGATCGTTCCAGCATCCCGCATCGATGCAAACAGAGGCGGCCGATTGGTCGGCTTTGCTGTCAGAGATGAGCAGCACTTCCACTCCATTTGCAAGGCAGAGTTTGAGCGTTTTCCGCTCAGTCAACTCGGGATTTAACAAAGGAAGGTTCGATCGGTCTTCAACCACTGTATAAGAGGTCATCGGAGCCATTGCAGACATCAGGGCCGTCGTGGCGGAGATCAGCGTGTGGATCATTTCATCCTTTCGTGGTTCTGATTCACGACCTGCCAGATCGCATCGGCGCGCGCTTTTCGGCGGATCATTTTCTCATTCTCCTCAAATCCGGGAAATTTTTCCATGTCAAATTCGGGAGCGAAGGCGATTTGGATCGGACAGCGTTGCGTCACCCGCACTTCGCCGAGTTCTTTTTGCACGGCTTCGGGAGGGGGCAACAAATCATACGTGGCCAGCGTCAGCGGGTAGAAGTGGGTGACTGTTTTTGCGCGGCGCGCCATCAGGTAAAACATCTCGATGCTTTGAGGGTCGAAGGGGGCGATTTCGATCTTCCCGTCAGCGCCTCGTCGATCGCGCCCGCCGCTTGGGGCGACGTAGATGATTTTGCCCCCTTCTTGCAAGAGGCGGCTCATCAACTCCATCATATTTTTGTTGTGGAGTTGCTTTTGCGCCTTCAATTCGGGCGGATGATCGATGTAGCGCTTGGAGTAGATGCAGAGGAGGTCACATCCCATGCTAAAGGGGATCGCAAGGGGATCGGTCACCACCCGTTCTCCCGCCACGTAGATGATCTTCTCTCCGATATGGGGGTGGGTCGTCTTCTCGAGCAGAATGGCGATCGCCTGTGGGTCCGTTTCCGTTTGGTGGTTGGCCAACAGGACGACATTCTCTTTTCGTTTCAGTTGCTGATCGATTCGATCGAGGATCTCCGTTCCATAGACATGCGAGCGGGGCAAATCGATCAACGGGCGCATGAAGTCGAGGCCAAAGCGGTAATAGTCGATCGGCGCTCGCACTTTTTGATGATACGGCTCGAAAGAAAAAGGCTCCTTAAATTGCCGCTCGAGCAGCTTTACAAAGAGGCGCAAATTCGCCTCGCCGTCTCCCGTTGCTTTTTTATAGCATTCGAAAAACGTCGCCAAGATCTCCCGATAATGGGGAGGCAGTGGTTCAAGTATCGATTCTTTGGCCATTGGTCGTCGAATAAAACAGGAATTTGTTCAAGTGAAGGGTATCGTTCACCGCGAATTCGAGGTGGGCGTTCGATTTATTGGCGAGGGTTTCATAGAACTCTTTGTCTCCCCCGTTGAGATATTTATTCAGGTCGGGATGAACGATCAATTTCAGGGCAAATTGGTTGTGGCATAGGATCAATTTCTTCAACGCGCGCTCGATCTCGACGGAGACACTCTCATGTGTTTTCACAAGGCCGCTGCCGCTGCAATAGGGGCAGCCGGTGAAAATCGTCTGGGAGAGCGACTCGCGGCTCCGCTGGCGCGTCATTTCGACGAGGCCAAACTCGCTCATTCCCAAGATCGTACATTTCGCCGAATCCTCTTTCATGCACTCTTTGAGCCGTTCCAGTACGCGCCGCTGGTTTTTGCGCGAGCGCATATCGATGAAGTCGCAGATGATCAGGCCGCCGATATTCCGAATGCGCAATTGCCGCGCGATCTCCTCCGCGGCTTCCAGGTTGATCCGCACCAGCGTCTCTTCTACATCGCCTCCGGCGGCATTCATCGAACTTCTTCCCGAATTGACATCGATCGTATGCATCGCCTCCGTCCGGTCGAAGAACAAGTAGCCCCCCGATCCCAGCCAGATCTTTCGCTTCACAGCCCGATCGATTTCTTTCTCCACATTGAACCGCTCGAACATCGGCACTTTATCGCGGTAGAATTCAATCTTCAGCGGATGTTCGCTCATATATTTCTGGTACAATTGCTTGCATTGCTGGTACGTCGCATGATCGTCGATCAACAACCGATCGATCTTCTTATCGACGCAGAGCGTCACGACCCGTTTGATCAAGTCGGACTCTTCAAACAAGAGCGTAGGCTTTGTCGCTTTGTTGAATTTTTCGACAATCATCTGCCAGTTTTGGTACAGCTCGGTCGCCTCGTCGACCAACTGCTCGGTCGTTGCATTGGCGCTTGCGGTGCGGCAAATCAGTCCCATATCTTGTGGCATTTCAAAGGCGCGGATCAATTTTTTCAGTCGATCGCGCGTCCCTTTCTCTTCGATCTTGCGCGACACGCCCCGATGGGGGTTATTCGGCAGCAGAACCAAGTACCTTCCGGCGATTGAGATATTCGACGTCAACCTGGCGCCCTTTGTTCCCATCGGTTCCTTCACCACCTGGACCAGAACCGCCTGATCGTTCTTCAGTACCTGAGAGATTTCCTTTGCCTTCGGTGCATTTTCCATCTTCGAAAGGTCGTAGTCCAAGTCGAAGTCCATATCGAACATCTCTTCGAATTTCTTCGTATTTTCCAAAATATCGCTGATATGGATGAAGCCGTTTTCCCCCTCGTCGATATCGATGAAGGCCGACTGGATATTGTGTAAAATATTTTTTACTTTACCGAAGTAGATATTTCCGGTGATTTGGCGCGATTTTTTCCGATCGAAGATCAAGTCATATAACAGGCCATGCTTCAAATACGCATACCTTATTTCCTTTGACTCGATGTTCAACAAAATTTCATGCATGGGGAAACCTTTTTTTAGCAATCATACAGGAAGGGAAGAAAGAAAGGAAGAGAGAGAAGAATTTAGAAGAATCGGGTTCCGGCTAGCACGGCTAGCCGGGAATGTCCAAAGAGCGATTAGTCCATGCATACAGGATTAAATTCGGAGGGCTCGGTATTCGGAGATGCAATGGGGATAGCGAACCATTGAGAGGCCTTTCCGCTTGGGCAATCTTTTGCTGCTTTAGCGAGATTTGGGTTGGCGAATACTTGGGCTATTCTGCCAATGTCATTGCATGCATTCCAATTCAAATATTTAGTGTGGGAGCTTTGGCAAGAGGAAAGGGGCTCGTCTACTACGACTTTATAACATTCTCCAGCACTCTGTCCCAGAACGGCTTTGTAGGGGAAAAGAAGGGCGCCTAGCAAAGCGGTTTTCAAAAACCCGCTGAGAGTAAGCCTTTTTGGTTGATCATTATGAAAGGGAGTAGATTTTTGTTTTACATAATTTGTTGATATAGACATTCTGTTCTCCTTTTTATTAAATTATAGATAAATTGTACATTTTATTGAATTGTAAGTTATTTTTTTGACGGGCTCGCAGATCTCTCCTTCCTAGTGAGAAAGGTCAACGCGTTTCTAAAGGTTTGACTATTAACGCTGCGTTTTTCTTTCTGAAAGGATGCGCTCTACCTGCTTGCGCTTGTCTCGGTGGATAGCGGCGCAGTTCCTTCGAAATTCAAAGAGCGCAACTTCAGGGAAGCGGATGTAGAGTTCCAATCGTTTCATGGCATCTCTTCCGCCTGTGCGTCCGTTCTCGATGGAGATGAGTGTTTTCGCTCCAATGGCAAATCCGATGGCAAACTCTCGCGTAGTGAGCCCAAGTTCCTGGCGAAAGGCTTTCAATGCTTGCGCTCCGAGAAGCTCTTGTTTTTTTCGCTCAAAAATGAAAGAAGAAGGGCCTCTTTTCCCAATGGTAGTGAGTAAAACAAAGGGATCCCGCTCCGTTACTTCGATATTTTCTGCTGCACAATATTCTGGGTAAGCGGGGTTTTCCTCTGAGGGAAGTCGATCGACAAAGGGCTCAAAAAGAGTGGAAGAAGAGAATTTTTTCGGACTTAACGGCAACTCTGGTCCCAATGGAATCAGATTGGCGCGCAAGTAAGCTTTATCGTAGATAAAAATATACGCCTGTTTTTTGAAGTTATATGTTAATTCCCCAACAAACTTGCGGCTCTTCCTGTTCTCTAAATAGACCAGAACCGAAGGTACTTTACCGGTGGGATTCTTCATGGATTACCTCCTTCAATTCTTGGTATCGTCTTTGTAACAGTCTGGAAAACGCACTTTTTCTTGCGGGAGAGATAAAACTAGTGTTTACCAAATTAGTGATTTCTTGAAGCGTAATGGAGCGGTAGAATTGCGCAACAAGCTCTTCATACCCCATCTCCCAAAAATCGAGGGCATATTCACGCATTTTCGGCTCTGTAGAGCGAGAAGAATGAATTTTTCCACATGGTTCTAAGATTGCATTTAAAAAATTTTCCTCTTCAATTCCCAAGCAAGAAGGATTGTCGTAGGTGGGTGATAGCAGTTTACCCTGAGCTGTCTGGATCAGCGCTAAATTCCTGCCATGCCGATCGTGGTTGCCTATGAAGACGTCGAATAGACACAGTTTGATGAATTGTTCAATATCCGCCGCTTTTCCCGTGTGATCGGAAATCACTTTTAGAATCGTCTGTAGATCAAACGGTTGCTCTCCCATAAATCGGTACAGATGCACTAAGTTGGCCCCTGGGTGTTCTTCCATGAAATTTTTGGAAACAAAAGCCGGTTCTCCTTCGAGTCGGATGAAATAAAAATCAGGAATATTCATCCCCAATTTTTCCCCGATTTGATTGCATAAAAATTCCATAGCGGGAAGATCTGGAAAAGAGGATTGCCGCACTTTAATGATGTAACTGCGTTCATTTAATTTGGCAGAATATTTCCTGAATTTTCCGTGGAAGAAGCTAGAATTTATTTCTGCTTTCGGATCGTTGCTATTACCGGAGGTTTTCATAGTTAACTGAAAGGGGATATAGAGGCCGTCTACTCCGAACCAGCTATGAAAACACTCTCGGTGTAGGCCGTGGGCGTTTTCCTGCCCTAAAGTCTCCAAGCACTTAAAACATCGCTCTCCCATATCGCACCTATATTTTGATGTAAATGTACATCAATATATCATTGATGTCAATATACATCATAAATTTATGCACTTAAGTGGTTTGTTTTTATATTGATATAGTTGGTTTAAGGTGATATAGGGAGTGTGGTTCCGAGTTTTCTATTTAGAAGGACCGCTGAGATAGCGGCCCAGAATATCTTCTTCTATCGTTCGAAACTGGATCGAAATTCTCTCTGAAACGACAGGGTCGAGCTGATGTTCCCACGAGGTCCGCAAGGGCCCCGTAATTAGGTAGGCCATTCCCGCCTCTTCCGGAATAAAGATCGGTGGTTGGGAGCCGTTCGTAAAGTAGAGGGCTGAGGGCGGCTGGTCCAAATTGGGAGACGTATCTGGAACGATGAGATTTCCCTTTTCCCTTAATTCCCGAATCTCATTCCTGCTCGAAAGCAGCAATTGATCTGGAACTCGCCGGCAACAAAGCATCTCTTCAATGTCCCAATGGTTCTCATAAGGAACCTGGGCGTTCATCGATGAACTCAGCAGGAAAAGATGGATGAACAACCCAGAGAACCAATTTTTTCTCATATTCTCCTAGATTTCTTCCTCTGAGGGGTTTTCCCAATTTGCTTCTACAAATCTAAGTATTTCGTTAAATTTCTCCACAGTGCCTTTGATTCGTCCAAAATCTTCGCGAGTCAAATGATAGGCAGATTGCTCAAACATCTCTGGATTTAATTGTTTCATCGCCAACTTGACGACACCAAAATTGAAAGATTCGCTTTCAAATCCTCGATACATTCCAGCACGCGTCTCTTCCATGATTTGATCCCATTCTGCTGGGGTTGCTTGATATCTGAGTTTTGCAAATGTTCTGGCGAGGTCTCCCCGATCCACCCCAAACATATTTACCGGCGTTTCTGGTCTTGCACTCTCGCTATCTAATGAGTACGCAGAGATCTCTGAACTTGTGGGGCTCGTTGATCGCTCAAATGTTTGAGTCGCCATATCTTGTACTTTTACTTCTAAGGGGGACTGTGTAGATTTGGATATATCTGTGCCGTTGGAGAAAGCTGGGCCGTGGTTCACTGATTGTGCACTCATTTTATTCCCTTGGGTTAAAAAGAGTGGGAGACTATTCCACAAATCCGATTATGAGACAAGAGGAGTTACGCGGGGCAGTGGGCGCAGCGTTAGCGTAGCGCGCTCGACTGTCTTTCATTTCTTGTTTCTATTCTTTCTCTTTTAATCTTTCTTCTAACAACTCGAGGAAGTTGTGTTGGGCGAGATGGATGGCGCCGCGGATCGCATTGAGGAGGGCGCGGGGAGTGGAGTAGCCGTGGCACTTGATGACAAGGCCTTTGACACCGGCAAGAAGGGCACCGGGATATTCGGTGTAGTGAAGGGACTGGAACTTCTTGAATTCGGAGAGGTGGGGCTGGATCCGATCGAGAAGAAGGCTGGCGATGCCTTCGGCGGTTTTGAGAAAGATGTTTCCCGTAAAGCCATCGGTGACGAGGACGTCGACGTCGCCATCGAAAACAGAGGTGCCTTCAATGTTGCCCGCAAAGCGGAAAGGGGGGGATTTGAGGGTCTGGAGTTCGTGATAGGCGAGACGAAGCTCAGAGGTGCCCTTAAGGGGTTCGGAACCGATGTTGAGGAGGCCAACAGTGGGGTGGGAGATGCCGCAAGCTTTTTGGTAGGCAGCGCCGATGTGGGCGAATTGGACGAGGTGGGTAGATTTGGCTTGGACATTGGCGCCGACGTCAAGGACGGCGACGGGATTTTTCTTGGTGGGTATGAGGGCGATGAGGCAGGGACGAAGGATGCCGCGGAGGGTGGAGAGAATCATTTTTGCTGAGGAGACGAGGGCTCCCGTATTACCCGCGGAGACGAGGGCGTGGAGCTTGCCTTCTTTGAGCAGACGAAGGCCAACGGCCATGGAGGAATGGCGCTTGCGGCGAAGGGCAAGAAGGGGATGCTCCTCCATCGTGATCACTTGGGGAGCGGAAATATAGGGAAGGGCCGCGGTGTGGAATTGCGGGGTGCCGATAGCGACGAGCTGGACGCCGGGAGGAAGGGGAAAGTCCTTGAGGGTGTCGAGCAAAAGCTGGGGAGGATTGTCGCTCCCCATGAGGTCTACGCCGATCTTAAGCAGTGGGCGCAAATGCCTGGCCTTTGTATTGGCCGCAAGAGGGGCAGATCCGGTGGGGGAGCCGGTCTTTTC
>CAYNWC010000038.1:0-9575 GCA_964400805.1 uncultured bacterium
TGGCAATATTGCGAATCTTTTCGGGGTCGTTTATTTAGTAGCCGTGGGAGTTGCCGCAGCCGCAGGAGGCCTTGACGTTTGGGTTGGTGATTTTGAAGCCCGCTTCGTGGAGGCCGTCGACGAAGTCGATGACGCAGCCCATCAGGCGATCTGTTGATTTGTGGTTGAGGAAGATTTGGACTCCCCGCGATTCGAGGACCAGGTCGCCCGGTTGCGCCTTTTCGGCATAATCGAGAAAGTAGGCAAACCCGCTGCAGCCAGCTGCCCGCTCTCCAAACCGAAGTCCCCAGCCTGCCTTGCCCTCTTCCTCCAAGATCTCTAAATATTTCTTGGCGGCTCGTTCGGTCAAGGTCACTGTATTGGGGTCTTCCTTTTCCTCTAAGATCCGATTCAGCCTCTTCAGCAAATCCTCGATCTCTCCATCGTTTTTGCCATGGCTGTACATCCCTGCTTCTAGGGTCTCCCACGTCGAAGCTGAGCAGCCCACGCATTGGAGGCCCTGATTGGACATCTCTTGGGCCAGCTTCGGGCTTTTTTGGGGGAATTTCTTAAAGATCTCATCGATCGTCATATCGCGGTGGATCGTCTGTTGCATGGGTATCCTAATTAAAATTTGATTTTTACACAGCCGCCCTTGATCTGGCATTGGCAGGCGAGCCGCTCTTTGTCGAGATCGCCGAGGAAGTCGGCCTCGGCTTGATTGAAGTCGGACAGGTTTTCCATCCCCTCCGTCACCTCGATGACGCAGGTTCCGCAGACCCCTTCCGTACAGGCAAAGGGGACCCCCGCCTGCTCACACGCCTCAGCGATCGGGGAGCCATCGGGTAAATCCGCCTCTTCGCGGTTTTCTTCAAAAATAATTTTAGCCATAGTCCATTTAATTTACCCTAAATGGCTCAAAAAAAACAAGGGTCAAAAAATTCCTTTAAGGAATTCTTCTAAACTGGACTTGAGGGTGGAGATCCCTTCGCTGAACCCTGCGTCCAACAGCAATTGGTTGAGCTGGCCGATCTCTGTCTTAAGATGGTCTACTAAAGACTCTAGGGAAGCAATTTTTTTATTTACATCCATATTAAAACCTATAGTTTATAATTATTATTACTACATCTTAATTGTATTCCATATCCCGTATTAACTCAATATATAATATATATTTTAATGTTGATTTATTATTTACTTCTTGTTAAAATATTGGTCGAATTTAATAAATAATATAAAAGATTAATAATTGGAGATACTATGTCAAACCCTGTAAATACATCAGAAACAGTGAAGACAGTCGCCGCTGACGTGTCATCTACGGCCTCTATACCTGTCGTTGAGACTAGCGGCACGATTGCAAAAACGAGGACGTTTGAGTCCCTCACAGGTCGACTTCTGTTTGGTGAAACCCTTCAGCACCGCTCTGTGGCCAGAACACTGGCCGGCGTAGCCGCTCTTATTTTGACCGGGTTCTTGCCCGTGTTGTTCGACCTTGTCCGAACTCCTTTATATCTAGCAAAGTTGATAGATGGCAAAAGCTGGAGCTTGATCGATAAAGCATCCGACGGTGTAAAAGCCCTTGCTGCGAAAGTGAATACTTTTTGCGCCGCTCCAAAATTGACCGAGGAACAAGCCCTGAACGCGCAAGCCAAAAGAATGATTGAAGGGTACCGCCAACAAAAAAGCAACGGGTTGTTTGGCGCAGTGAAAGCTGCCGATAGCCGCGACGCAGAAAATGGAGTAGATGAAGTCAAAGCTGCTGCTGAACACCTTGTTAGATTGGCGAACGAATATGTGCTGGGCGCTGAGAATGAGGAAGAATTTGCAGCCCGCGCTGAAGAGGTGAAGGAGAAGGTTAAAGGTTTCCTCCGAGAAGCAGCCCTCACTAAAACAGGACGCGATGAGACATGGAACCCAAACAAAACGCTACTTGCTAATAATCCTGTGCTGGAATTAGAGGATTTGTACGAGGTTGCTTTCGAAACATTCGAATCGATCTTCCTTGGCAAAACGAATTGTAAAGCCGTCGAGCCTGCTTTCTGCTTGAAAATGGCAAAAGCGGCAAAAGATACTGAAACGTCTCTTGACATTTTGAGCAGAGGCGTGAAGAACAAGACGCTGTCCCCTGATCAAGCGAAAGCGGCAGTTGCAAATCAGGCTTTGTCTGCTCTCCATGAGAATCTCCTCGGTGGAGGCGTCCCTGAAGCGACCGAAGCATTCCACGAGGTGCTCGCATTAGCCGTTCAAAAGAGTTTGATCAACGCAGAAGAAGCCAAAGAGATAAAGACAGGCCCTGCTGTTGCCGACGCGCTTGCCGATGCTGCTGATCAATTGAACAAGAGTAATCGCCTCTCTCCTGAAGACAGAGGTAATTTCCTCCATGCGGGAAGCAGCCTGCTTATTGAGGAAGAGTCAGATGCTGAATCCGATGCTGGTACTCCATCGACCGAGAATGGCCGCCCTGCTGCTCCCCAAGGGACAGGTGGCTTCCGCAATGCTGCGTCAAATCTGTTTTCCACACTTCGCAATGCGGGAAGTAAGCTGTTTTCTACAAACAAACCCGAAATTAAGGAAGATGATGAGAAGGGAACAGAAGAGCTAACAGAGGAAGACCGTCAGAGACTCGAGCGTCAAAATAAACACGACAATGACACTCCTACGCCAACTGGCCAGACACCAGACGCTGTTCTGCCAAAATCAGATCCAGCTGCAGAAGCGAGAAAAGCTGAAGCTGAGCGTAAGGAAAAAGAAGCGGCAGTTAGCAAAATAAGACAAGATTATGAAGAGCAAGTAAAAACAGCGGCCGAACAGATGAAAGTTGTCACAGGGGAAAGGACAATGGAGCGCGCTTCTTGGCTCGCTAAGTTCACGGATCTGCTTGGCATCATCGAAGAGAAACAGGATGATTTGAGTAAGACGACATATGTTGCTTACAAAGGACTTGAAGCTCTTGACAAGAAACTCGGCGAAGATAGAGACAAAATAGGGAAGAAATCTGTTGTGGTAAAGGGCAAGGCAATGGATTTATTCGTCGCCTACACCCAATATCAGAATGACAAGAAAGCCATCTTACGAGACGACTCAGTGAGTGCTGTCGCAAAGAAAGAAAAAATCACAAAATTGAGTACGGAGAAGTTTGATCGCGATACGATCGATTCGATCCTTAAGCTGATAGAGTTAGATAAGAAGATCGAGGAAAACCTAGATCGAATGATTGTTGCTTGCGGCGACATCAAGAAGCAGTTCGATAGCATTCGTGAGCTAATTGCGATTTATGAGGTGTTTGCCGGACATAATAAAGAGGCTCAGTTAGGCAAGGATACAGCGGAAAAAAGATTGGTTGACTTGAAAAAAGAGCAGGTCGATAAGGCGCAAAAAGCTCTTAAGACAGAGTACAAAAGGGTTTTCCGTATCCAAAAGGTCGAAAAACTTGATATCACAGTCAATGTCGATCGAGAGGGAAATAAAGACGAAGTAGATGATATTCTTACTGCTCATAAAAAGGCCGAAATTGCCTATAAAAAAGCGGAACAGAATGCTCGCAACGTCGACCAAGCCATTAGCTCAGTAGGCGAATTCTTTGAGGGGACTGAAAAAGATCTCAAAGTAGCTGAAGAGGAAGCGCAACAATTTGCAAGTCAGATGGAAGCCTTTACAAAGGCGGAGCCCACCGACCTGCAAAAAGCAGCTGATAACTTAGAGGAACGTATCAAAATTGTAGAGAGATTGAAAAGGACTCAAAGTACTCCTCAAGTAGCACCAGCTTCTCAACCAGGGGTCTTATCAAAACTCTGGAATAGCGCATCCAGTCTTGTGAGCAGACAATAATCGCTAATAAGCAGTTAGTCTTTATAACTAAAAACAAAGGCCTCCAGGAAACTGGGGGCTTTTTTTTATTTAATGGGCGAGGAGATCGGAGAGTCCGACGAGGACGTCGCGGAGCACTTCGAGGGGCTTTTGCTCGGCATTGAAACGGGAGATGAGTGAGGTGGGGTAGCGCTTGAGAACCTGGCTGGTGTCTTTCCGGTAGACCTCCATCCGGGTACGCAGGACAGCGGGGTCCATGTCGTCGAGCCGCTTTTCAATGAGGGCGCGCCGTTGGAGGCGCTTGATGAGCTCATCGGTGTTTTCTACGTCGAGTACGATAATCCCTTTAATCTGAACGTGCTTTTCCAGGAGATCGGCTTGCCGGAGGGTCCGGGGGATGCCATCGAGGAGAAGGAGCTGCTGGGCGGGGAAATAGCGGTTGGTGGCGATGAGGCCATGGACGTAGTGGTCCCAGATCTGGATGGTCACCTCATCGGGGAGTAAGAGCCCTTTGCCCGCGTAGTTGTGGTAGAGCTTGCCGGCAGGAGACTCGGGGGAAAGACCCCGGAAAATGTCCCCTGAAGAGAGGTGGAAGTGGTTGCCTGCACTGCTCAGGAACTTGCCTAAAGTCCCCTTTCCAGCCCCAGGGGGGCCAAAGATCAGGACGGACCGAAAAGGCTCCTGGTGGAGGGGAATAATGGCGTTTTCCTTCATATGCGGAAGGTTACTCAAATAGGGATATCCTAGCAACTGTTTTGAGGTCAATTACTTGGGTTTAATATTATAATAATTATTTGTAATTGATTGAAATTTAAATATTTGGTATAATTTTATGGAAAAACAAGAATAATTATGACGGCTCCAAGTTTCTCTTACCCTTCTTCTGCCCCCTCTTCCCCCGTACTGGGAAGGGGAGAGCGCCCTCTTGTGGTCAAGACCGATGGGGAGTCTCTGATCTTCAAGAACGTGGTCTTTCCAAATGGGAAGCGATACGACATTCGTATCTGGAGAAAGGACGAAGAGGGAGATCTGATCCCAATTGATGAGAAGCAGGACCTTTTTTCTTTTCTTGCGCTCAGCCGGATTCACGAACTAGCTAAACAGGTTTTCTTTTCTCCTGCCGATCGTGGGCATGAGGGAGAAGACAGGACGGGACTTCGCTTTACGTATAGCCCTCCGCCGAGTGAGGAATGTAAGTATTTCTTCGGCGAAGACGAAGAGGGAAAGCCTCTTAACCGACCTGACATAGTCGATCCAATACGAGGGATCTATCAGGAACTTTATCCTCCTTTTGGAAGAATGGAGATCGCAGTAGGCGATAAGGATCAATCGTTGGTTCGCCTTGGTCGCGAGAAGCCACGCCCAGTAAAACAGAAAGACGTAGAAATGCCAAAACCCACTTCTGCGCCTCCTTCTCCGAGAAGATCAGAAGAAACTGCTTCGCAGGCCCCATCGACAGAGAGCGCATCGCCCCTCCCTTCTCCTCGCGGAGCTCCAGAAGAGGTTGCACCGCCCGTTTTTTCGACAACTCTGGATAAGACATTAGACACAAAGATAAACACAAAACTTTTCCAAGTTCTAGACGCAGAAGCGAAAAAATTCTCCGCGGCACATGCAGGGTCTTTCTTAGCTAACGTTACGTATTCGGACTTGTATAGACATTCCGTAAAACCCTCAATAAATCCTCTCTTACCTTCCGTCCATGAGGCTTTCAGAGAAGTCGTCCAGGGATCTCGGAGCGGTGTTTCTGAGGAGAACTTCAGGCTCATGGATCAATGGATTCGCACTCTCTATCTCGCCGCCTACCGACACTTCGAGGCAGAGCTTGCCCCGCGGAGCGGAGAAAGTGAAAAACAGAGACAGAACAGATGCAAGCATGTAGCTGCCAATATAGTCGTGGGGTTTGTTAAGATCAGCGGTGTAAACGTAGTCCCCTATGTGAAAAGTCTAGAACAACGTCCATCCATCAACTAAATATTTTCATAAGTCATTAAAATATATTTGTTTATATATTTTCAATGAGATTTGAGGTATAATAATACCGCGGTATTGCTATGGCCTTATCTGTTCAATTGGATTCGCTCAATGTTGGGGGTCATTTACTCAACTTCCAAAAAATGACTCCCGCTCATAGAAGACTCGCTGAATCATCTCTATCAAGTTTTTTCTCGAAACGACAGGTTGTGATCGGAGAGGACAAAACCCCTTTCCGTTTCCAGATCGATCCGCAGACAGCAACGCTCCGTTTGCAAGATCGAAGCATCTCGTTGGAGATGGCCCCGGAATTGGCCGGTTTGCATCGGGTGGTTCGATTCTATCAGAATACAGGCCTTTTGCCCCTTCCGGGCGTGAGCCGAGAGGAGAAGGCCCATAGCGAAGGGAAGACGAAAGAGGCGGTCAGTACTCTGCGAGCAGCGAGTGTGCCTGGGGCTTATGGCAATCTCTTCGCTGGCATGCGGCTTATGGAAGACTCTCTTTCAATCACTCGAAATATCCTCTTTGCAATCCCCAGCGTCGGTCCCGATAATGCTTTGGTGAATCACTTGGGCTATTACGCGGGTGGATTCTGGACGTTCTTCTCCTTGAAGGAACTGGGCGCGGGAGTGAAGGAATACCAACGGGCCAAGGCGATTGGAGATGGAGAAGGGAGACGACGCGCGGCGGGGCAGGTGGCTTCTGCCGGCCTTGCATCGACCGCTTCGATGATCTATTTAGCAGGCAGAACATTCGACACGGCCGCTGCATCCACAGCAGCTCTGCATGCGCTTGGAACGGCCAATATCCTCTTTGGCGTGGGCTCCCTATTAGCAGCGGGAACTTCTGCCTTGGGCGCTTACCGGTGCTATCGTTTCAATGACCGGTTGAACGAGTATTTAGATAACACGCATCTCACGGAGGAGGAACGGCTGCGCGGCGCCCTCCAGTTCCTCAAGGATCAAATCGCGGTAACGCCCGAAGAGAAAGGGGCGATCTGGGTGCAGATCAATCAGGAGCATCCCACCTGGACTCAGAAGGAGAAAGAGGCTCTTTTAGAGCAGCGGCTGCGCGATCGCACTGAAGTGAAAGTCAAGTACCTCAAGCGCAGGACGAGCAATAAGAGCTTGCAGTTGATCATAACCCATGCGGATCGCTACCTCGCCGATCTCTCCAATCCCGCCACGCGCATTGAGGCGACCCAGATGCTCCAGACGGTCCAAAAAGAGACCAAGATCAAAATGGCCCTCTTCATCCTCGGCGTCATCGCTGCACTGATCGGCTTTGCTGCAATGGTTGCGTTGACCTTCTTCTCCATGGGAACGCTTCCCTTCATCCTCTATGGAGTCGCCGGCGCTATCTACCTCGCCCTCGCGGCCTATAGCATCGCAGTGACCTTATCCCGAAAAGAGACCGAAGGGAAGGTCGATCTTCACCCCATGCAAGATATTGGTCCTCACGCCTTTGGGTCTATTCTTAGTTAGTTATAATATATTTTATACTAATTGATAATTAATATTGAAACATGATATAATATATTATTAAAAACAATAGGTAATTATGACTTCAGCATTACAAAAGTTTGGATCTTATCTTAGTTCAACTGCCCAAAGTACTGGATTGAGAGAATCGATGTACCAAGTGGGTAAGGTAGTTGGACAGGTTGGCGTAGTAGGGGTGTTAGCCACAACTTCTTTGCAAGCGGCTGTAGCTGCAGCCACAGCCTATTCCGTATATGAAGGTAGCCGATACGTTCGTAGTCGCTTTTTCTCAGGACGACAGGTGGAAGTGCTAGAGGAACCGCAAATAGAGCCAGAGAATCCTCCTGCGCAACAAGAGGAAGCGAATGCGGCTGCGATTGTAGTGCCTCAGCCAGAGAATCCTGTTGTAGCACCTCAGAATCCGCCTATTGAACCAGAAGAAGTAGTTCCGCCGGTTCCTCTCGTGGTCGCAGTAAATAGCCCGGCCCGAGGCCTTGTACCGATCCAACAAATCCGAGTGGATGCAGAAGCTCTGCCGATCGCACGAGGTTCTCATGCCGTAGCAGTTCAACCAACCGAAGCAACTCCACTGATCGAAGTGTCAGAACGCAAAAGCAAACAGGAAATTATTGCAGACCTGGAACAGCGAAAAACCGGGATGAGAACCTGGAACGGAAAGCGCGGTATTGACCTCACTATTTCCGATCCCCAGCTTGAAGAAAAAGGGAACAATCTTAACTGGTTGAAGAATAGAATTAAGTTCTATCGCTCTAAGATTAAGCAGACTGCGGGAATATTCTACTGGCTGACAGTGTTCTGGCGCGCAGTAAAGAGTTGTTTTCAGTCCGCATAACTAAAGGCTTACTATGAACGCAATTGCAGAAACAACATCTCTTCTCTCTCCCTCATTAGAGCGTCCGGTTTGGATGGAGCGACAGTGGGTGGCCATCGATGGAATGGGAACTGTTCGCAATAGCATGGCGACCAGCGCGACCTTGTTGGGCTCGGCCTCTCGAACGGGGAGCGTTTTCGCTCAGGCTATTCCTGGATTGCAGATCGCCGGGGGATTGCTGATCTCTTACAACGCGGCGCGTCACAACATCCCGAATGCATGGCGAGAGTTTAGAGCGGTCGATGCGAACGATCGCGAGGGAAAATGGATTTCTGGATTGGGTTTGTCAAGTCAACTTCTCTATGGATCATTTGGCCCTGCGCTGACTGTGTCTGGGGCTGCTGCGGCTGCCAGCTTGGCGACGAGCGGCGCTGTCTCTTCCGCACTGTTGCAAGCCTCTGAGATCGCGGCTTATGGCGCACTGGGCGGCTTGTGCGTTGTGAGGGGCTGCGTGATGGCTGCCCGATCGACGATCAACCTATGCCGTCTGATTCCTTTTCATGAACGTTTTCTGGAAGAGGTGCAGGGGGGAAACGCGTTGCAGTTCTTGAAAGATGAAATGGAAGATGAGGCTGTCTTTAGGCGTAACGTGGGCGATGCTGCAGCCGACATGGTACGAGTATATACAGACGGCCCCGTAGAAGATCTTCTTCGAGCAGTCGATAAGGGGATCTTCAAGCAAAAGTGCAAGCAGTGGTTGACTCTTTCGATTGCGATTTTCATGATTGCGGGGGGCATTGCGAGCTTGATCCTTTCAGGAGGGCTCAGCGGGATTGCCATCGCGGCGATCATCGGTCTTTCCTTTACGTTGATGGAAGCGGAATGGTTGATCTTCGACAAGTCCGATTGGTTCAACACGCTCGTCGACAAGTTATACACTCCATTAGAACTCCCTACCCCAAAAATGGCTGAACCGGCATCTTTAGGGGATGAACCAGTGGATCTCAGACTTCCTGGCCTTTCTCCGCTCGGAGAGGGGACTGTCTCCTCACACAATTGAAGCCTATGGGCGCGATGTCAAGATGTTCGCCGAGGCTTTACAGATCGCCGATTGGAATGAAACCACTCCGGAAAAGATCTGGGATTTCTTAGGTTTTCTCAATAGCAAGGGGTATGCGAGCGCGAGTGTTTGCCGCATCCTCGTCTCCGTCAAAGTGTTTTTCCGTTTCTTGAAGAAAGAGGGGGCTGTGTCTCTCGATTTGGGTCGTTACTTTGAGACGCCCAAGTTATGGCAGTTGATCCCCGAAGTGCTCACTACTGAGGAAGTGGAGAGTCTTCTCGCCCAGCCAACAAGCGATGACTTTATCGGCGCAAGGGACAAGGCGATTCTGGAGCTGCTCTATGCGACGGGGATGCGGGTCTCTGAATTGTGCCATCTCGGTCTCAATGATCTGAGCGATACGTTTGTGAAGGTGAGGGGAAAGGGGAGGAAGGAGCGG
>CAYNWC010000039.1:0-9551 GCA_964400805.1 uncultured bacterium
GAACCTATCCGTAAAGTAGAGTGATAGGGATTTGAGAGGATTTTCGAGACCCAGTCAGCGTGGCTGCGGAATCGGAAAAAATGTCCGGGGGACATTTTTCCCGCGGAGCAGGTGAGCGAGCGAACCGGAGAAGCCAACTTGAATAAGTTGGCGAGAGCGAACGCTGAGGGGACCCGAAAAACGTTTCGTTTTTTGGGGCGCTGGGGCCGAAAAGCCTCCAGAGACCGACGCTATACTTTGCGGATAGGTTCATATTTAAAACGAATAGCCGAGTCCTAAGCCAAAGGTAAACCCGCCTACTTGGATGTGTCTTCCAAAGGTATTTGCGTGACTCGGATCGGTATGCGCTCTTTCATAGGAGTACTCTCCAAAGAGATCGATCAAGAAATGTTTTTTGGGTAGAAATTGGAAGCCCGTGTTGACAAATCCTCCAAACCCTTGCGCATGGAGGTGTTTATCCATGTAGGGGGAGTGGTTGTTGGTACCGAGGAAAAAGTAGCGGGGTCCGAGTGTGAAGTAGTAATAGGCAAAGGAGGCAATTTTAAATTTTGGCTGAAGTCCTAAGCTGAGAGGAATTTGCCAAATCGATGTTTTCTCTTTTGCATTGAGAGATTTCCCCCATCGTTTTGAACCTTCCACGCTTCCATACAGCGAGAGCCATCGCCACAGAGGATATGTCCCGGTGAGTTGAACGTCCCAGCCCCCTTCGTTGTAAATCTTGCGCATCTTGGAGTCTGCGAAATAGAAATAGCCCACTTTCGCTTCCAGCGTGCCGGGGACTTTGCAGGGGACGCAACATTCGGGCTTGCGGGGAGTGGGTTTTTCTTCTTGGCAAAAGCCCTGTGTGCAAAAAGCGAGAAGGAGAAGAGAAAAGGAGAGTTTTTTATAGAGCATAAATGTCGACCTCATTGAATGGTTATGCTGATAGGGGAGCTTTCTGCTTGCGTGGCCATAAACGCCGTCACGGAATAAGTGGTGGCGACGCCGCTTTGTCGGTTGTGATCGTCGTAGGCTAGGGTGGAGGGGCCAAGTGTGGCGATCTGCACTCCATTGCGATAGACGAAATAGCCGGCTACGCTGCTCCCCGATGGACTGGCCTCCCATTGCAAGGCGTTGTAGAGTTCGTAGGCCAGGCCAAAGTCATTGGTTTTTTGCTGTCCTTGGAGGTCTTGAGGGGGGGCGAGCAAGAGTATCACTGAGATGGTTTGGTCATTATGATTAGCCACATAAAGAAAGGCTCCGCTGGGAGTGATAGCTATTCCCCGAGGGCTATTGCCTACAGAAATGGGAGACCCAACGACCATGTTGGTATCCGTATCGATTACGGAAACGGTGCCGCTACCCTTATTCGTTACATAAGCAGAGGCTCCATCGGGAGAGATCACAATACCAAGGGGCTGAGAACCAACAGAAATAGGAGACCCAACGACCGTATTCATATGCGTATTGATTACGGAAACTGTATGGCCGGCAACATTCGTCACATAAGCAAAGTTTCCATCGGGAGTGATAGCGATCCCTGTAGGACCGGCACCTAAACCAGAAATAGTAGTCGAAACTGTATTGGTATTCGTGTTGATCACGGAAACTGTATGGTCGAAAAAATTCGTCACATAAGCAAAGGCTCCATCCGGAGTGATAGCAACACCTTGTGGGGTGTTACCTACAGAAACAGTGGTAAGGACTGTGTTCGTATTCGTATCGATCACGGAGACATCATCCGCAGCCGAATTCGCTACATAAACTAATTCTCCATTGGGAGTAATGGCAAGGGCAACGGGCGTAGAACCAACAGAAATAGAAGGACCAACTATCATATTCGTATTTGTATCGATCAGGAAGACACTGTTGCCTCCAGAATTCGTCAGGTAGGCAAAGGCCCCATCGGGAGTGATCGCAATGCCGAAAGCGTTTGCAGTTATAGAATCCACGATCATGTTAGTATTTGTATTGATCTCATAAAGAACAGCACCATCTGATGTCACATAAGCAAACTGTCCGTTAGGAGTGATAGCGATGTACTCAGGGCTGGCAGTTAGATCAATCGTATCAATAACCGTAGGCCCATCCGCAAAAACTCCACCCATCGCCGCAACTAGAAAAAAGAACCGAACCAAACGACTCTTTAGAAGTTTAGAAACGAAGCTTTCTATTTTCATGTAAATGACTCCCCTAAAACGCCCTAAGGTGCGCGTTCTTTCGCTTTTTGTCAATTATTTCTTGCTGAAGAGAGACTCGATCTCTGCGAAGGTTTTCTGCTTGGTTTCGGGGAGTTTGAGGAAGAAGAAGGTGAAGCCGATGAGGCAGAAGAGGACGTAGATGGAGAAAGCTCCTTGTAAACCGAGGGCGTTCATGAGGGGCAGGAAGGTGAGTGTGACGAAGTAGTTGGTGACCCAGCCGCTGGCGCCCATGAGGGACATGACATGGCCGCGCGCTTGCATGGTGCTGATCTCACCGGTGACCATGGGGGGAACGGGGCCGGCGCCGAGAGAATAGAAGGCGATGTAGGCAAGGACGCTGATGAGGGTCACGGCATCGGACGCAGGGGAGTCGATAAAGAGGAAGAAAATGATGGTGAGGAGGCTGAGAGCCATGCCGGCGAGTGAGAAGAGGAGGAGAAAGCGGCGGCCCAAACGGTCGATGGCGTAGAAGGAGACGACGATGGCAGAGAGATAGATCAGGCCGAGGAAGACGGTGGCAAGGAGAGAGTTCTCGGCGCTGGCAAAGCCCACATTTTCGAAAACGCGAGGGGCAAAGAAAAAGAGGGCCGAGGAGCCACAGAGCGATTGGAAGAGGGCGAGAGCTAAAATCATGAGGAAGCGACTGCGAAAAGAGGGAGACAAGACCGCTTTCCATGAGGCGACGGAGCACTGCTTTTTATCGCGGGTTTCTGGAAGGAAGAAGAGGGCGGGAAATTGGATGAGGGCGGGAAGGAGAGCCACGGCAAACATCATGCGCCAGTTCTGCGTCGAGGCAAAGAGATAGCTGACTCCATAGGCAAGGAGAGTGCCGAGGGCAATGCCGATTTGGTTCATATTGAGGATGCGGCCGCGCGTTTCTGGCGGAGCGACCTCGACGAGGTAGAGGGGACAGACGACAATGGCGATGCCTGCGCCGAGGCCGGTGATGAAGCGGCCGATGAGCAAGAGGGGGTAGTTGGGGGCCAAGGCGGATAGGAGAGGGCCTGCGATAAAACCGATCGAACTGAGGAGGAGCGCTTTCTTGCGCCCGATGGAGTTGGAGAGGATGCCGGCAAAGGAGGCGAGGCAGAGCCCCACGAGAGCCATGGCGACGAGAATGCCCTCCTGAAAAGGAGTGAGGAGAAGTTCGGGGGTGATGAAGAGGATCGCTCCCGCAATGATCGTGGTATTATACCCGTATTGCAAGCCACCTAAAGAGGGAACGACAATCGTTCTGTCTAATTTCATATTCCGCCTCCTTTTTCACAGAGATGATACGAGGCGGAATATATTGCTATCTATTTTTTTGTAAGGATTCTAACGATCCAGCGGAATTGCCATGTCTGTGCAAGGCGAGGAGGGGAAGGGGGCATCGGCAAGGGCTTTTGAGTGATTTTGGGTTCAGGAGACTTTTGCGGTTCTCGCTGGGTTGGTACAAAATAGACACTGCCGGGAGGCCAAGTTTCGCGCAAAACAGGGGAAGAAAACATCGGACACACTCCATTTTTTTACAGCCATCGAACATAAATGAAAGGAGAAAATTTGGGCAATCCTAAAAATAGGTGGACCAGGGATCGACGGCGATTTTGGCTCCGGGGATCTCTTTGAGGGCATCGGCAATGGAGGCGACTTTGGGAGTTTTGATGAGAAATTGAAAACGGTATTGGTCTTTCACCTTGGCGTGACCAGCGGGGATGACGGGGAGGAGTTGAGTGGGTGGCGGAAGGGTGCGGAGTTGGTCGTAGGCGCTCTGGGCCAGCGCCTGGGCGCGGGCGGGATCGGGATCGGAGAAGAGGAGCTTGATGAGGTGGCAGAAGGGAGGATAGCCGAAGTGGCCCCGGTCTTGGATGGTGGCGCGGTAGAAGGCGGTGTAATCCTGCGAAGCGGCGAGATGGAGAACGGGATGATCGGGGAGAAAGGTTTGGATCACCACTTCGCCGGGGAGTTGCTCTCTTCCCGCTCTTCCGGCGACTTGCGTGACGATTTGAAACACCTGCTCGGCGGAGCGGAAGTCGGGGATGCTGAGAGTGGCGTCGGTGTTGAGGACGCCGACGAGGGTCACAGAGGGGAAGTGGAATCCTTTGGCGATCATCTGCGTGCCGATCAAGACGTCCGCTTTATGGGCCCGAAATTGCTTGAAGAGCTCTTCATGGCTGTGTTTCTTTTGAGTCGTGTCGCGATCCATGCGGAGGGTGCGCACTTCCGGAAAGAGGGCGTGGAGACTCCGCTCGACATGTTCGGTGCCAAATCCTTTGAATTGGAGGGTGGCGCTCTCTTGGCATTGAGGACAGGAGCGGGGCGCGGGCTGCCGAAAGTCGCAGAGATGGCACTGGAGAAAGTTGGCCTCGCGGTGAAAGGTGAGCGCGAGGTCGCAGTGGGGGCATTTGAGGATGTGGCGACAGCTTTGGCAGATCTGCATCCGGTGATAGCCTCTCCGATTGAGGAAGAGGAGGGCTTGCTCGCCGTTTTGGATCCGCAGCTTGAGCCCATCGATGAGTTCTTCACAGAAGTGGGTGAAACCGCCCGCTTTTTCGAGCGCCCGCTTCATGTCGACGATCTGGACTTTGGGAAGGGGAGCGGCCGTGGCGCGCGTTTGAAGGGTGTGGAGGAGATATTTGCCTTTCTCTGCATTGAAGTACGATTCGATCGAAGGAGTCGCGCTGCCGAGGACGATGGCGCAGTTTTCTAAGTGGGCGCGCATGACGGCGGTGTCGCGCGCCTGATAGCAGGGCATCTCATCGCTTTGCTTATAGGAAGGGTCGTGCTCTTCATCGACGATGATGAGGCCGAGATTTTGCGCGGGGCAAAAGAGAGCGGAGCGGGCGCCGATCACGAGGCGTGCCGTGCCGCAGCGCAATTCCTCCCAGGCGGTGGTGCGCTCGCCGAGGCTGCGACGGTGATGGAGAATGGCGATTTTCTGCGAGAAACGGGCTTTAAATCGCTCAATCGTCTGCGAGGTAAGTGAGATCTCGGGGACGAGCATGATCACCGATTTATTCTGCTCTAATGCAGCGGCGATGGCCTGCATGTAGACCTCTGTTTTGCCGCTTCCCGTAATGCCGTGGATCAGATGGGCGGCGAACTGGTTTTTCTCCAGAGAGGCAACGAGGGCTTGCAGGCAGACGGTTTGCTCGAGATTGAGCGTTTTCGGTTGCGTCGGAAAGAACTCTTCGTCGAGGAGCAGATCCTCAGACGTATGGACCGCTTGGGAAGAGAGCCATTTTTTCTTCACGAGGCTATTCACGGCGCTGCGCGAACCGGCGAGGTCGGCGAGATAGAGTCCTTTTGGACTGTTCAAAACCTGTTCTAAAATCTCAGCTTGAACGGGGGCCTTCCTGCGGAGTTCTTCGATCGCTTTGAGACACTCGGCGTGGGTTTTTGCGACTTTCAGGTAGATTTGGGTTTTTTGCTTCACCTCTTTTCGCACGTTGATCGGGATGAAGCATTTCAGAACGCGCTGCAGCGGTGTGCAATAGTATTTCGCCATCCACTGCGCTAACTTCCAGAGCGGCTCCGAGAGTTCTGCGTGAGAAGATAACATTCTATGGATTGATTTCACCTCGGGCCAGCTCGAGACATTCTTGATTTTGGCGATCGTCCCTTTTTTGAGCGACGACTTGAGGGGCACTTCGACCCGCATCCCCACTTCCACGAGCCACTCTGCGGGGACGGCATAGTCGAGCGGTTTGGCGAGATTTTGATCGAGGAGAACCTCTACGAACACTTTTGACATAGGGCCTTCCATAAAGAGCGCTTCAGCAGCGGATCTTTGAGATAGAGGGAGAGGTCGGGAAGGAGGAAGAGAGGGACTTTTCCGAGAGTGCGGGTTCCTTGGGCGGGCGTCTCTTTGTAGAACTGCATGAGGCCGTTGAGTTGCCACAATGTGTAATCGCAGGCGATCACCATCTTCAACTCTGGAACAGAGAGGAACGCCTCCCATTGTTTTTCTTTTTCGATCGCCTCCGCTTGGACCACCTTCGCCGGGCCGAAATAGATATCGAGCGCTTTGGCGATCTGCTCTAACAGGGCCCGTTGTTCGGGAGGTTCATGGAGCAAAAGCAAAGAAAGGGGGGCCGTTTGGTTTTTCGTCTTACACCTTTCGGCGATCTTTCGGGCGATCGCGTCGCTCGGAATTTCGGGGAGGATTGCCAATTCGGGAGCGACGATGGAGAGGACGTTTTGCACAACGGACAAGTTCAGAGTGGGTTTGGCGATTTCCTCTTTGGCGATTGCGATTTTAGGGGCAGGAGGAGGAGAGGGGGGCGCTTCTTTTTTAGGGGCGGGCGGTAGCGGTTTAATGATCGCAGGAGGAGGTGCCTCGACTTTAGGCGGTGGAGGCGCAGGAGCTTTTCGTTTGCGGAAAAAATCGGCGTCTTCGGGAGCTGCAAGCACATAGGCCCCTTGCTCCTGGATGGCCTCGAGAAGCAGATTTAGCGTGTCGGGAGGGGATGACATGGCGTCTCCCATTCGAGGGCGTTGATGAGCGGCTCTATAGAGGAGAGAAAGCAGGTGAAGCCGCGGCGGGTGTAGCCCTCGAAAATAGCGGCGCGCAGTTGATCGTACCCGGCAGGAAAGAAGCTGATCAGGAGCTCTTCGATCCGTCGGATGCCCAGATAGGCGTTGAGTGGATCTTTGTGTTTGATCAGATAGACCAATACATTTTCGTCAGAGCGGGCCTCTTTCAAAAAGGGGCACAAAGCGGAAAAGAAGCGATCGAGTCTTTGCCGGAGGTCTTCATAGAGTTCGAGAAAGTCGGCCAAGATTTGGTCGAGCGGGTGGAACGCGGGCATTTTTTTCCATGCGATCATCTTGGATCTCATTCTCAAAACGGTGTTTCTCATCTCTTCCAATTGAAGGGGGATCTCAGTCGCCCCGATCTTAGACGCTTGTAGCAAGTTTTCGCAATAAAAGCAAAGTTTGTCTAGAACGCTGCTTTTCTGAGTAAAGGGGTTTTCGAGAGAGAAGAGCAAAAATCGCTCGAGTTCTTTGGAGACTGCGGCGATCTCCTCTTTGATGTTTGCGCCCTGCAGGTGTTGTGGCGTGGCCGTCTTCAGATGGGCCAATAGATCGAGGGCGTTGAGAAATTCCTGCAAGATGAATTGGATGCTCAGCGAGCGGGCCACGGGGGGATCGAGGTTGGAGGGAAAGATCCGCCACGGGTTTAAGCTGCGCATAAGTTCCGATAAAGATAAGACAAAAATTTTATAAAAAGAAAAAGAAAAAGGGAAGGGAAAATATACCGAAATGGTTTGAAGAATCGGGAATATGACAAGGAGGCTCCTCAGAATTTCGGTTCGGAGCGAGCGACCATTGCCGAATGGCAAGGCGCGAGTGAGAATCGAAATTATGAGGTAAAGCCGACGCAGGCAGAGACCGATTCTTCGGACTATTTCGGTATATAACCACCCGCGAACAGAGTTCGCTAGAGCCCACAGAGAACACAGAGGCGCAAAGCGCAAGAGATAGGCCTCACGCAGGGCGATTGCACGATAAATCATGACTGGGAGCGCGAGGGCTTCGAGGCTGTGGACTCTGCTCAACCTAGCAGGGCGTCGACGTAGCTTTCGGGGTCGAAGGGGGCGAGATCGGCGGCGCCTTCGCCTGTGCCGACCCAGCGGATCGGGAGATGGAGCTGCTTTTGGATGGCAATCGCAATGCCCCCTTTGGCCGAACCATCGAGCTTGGTAAGGACAATCCCCGTGATCGGGGTGAATTGGTGAAACGTCTTCGCCTGGTCGAGCGCGTTTTGGCCGACGGTGGCATCGACGACGAGGAGCGTCTCATGGGGCGCATCGGGAATTTGTTTCTGACAGACGCGGCGCACTTTCGCCAACTCGTGCATGAGATCGGTCTTTGTCTGCAGGCGTCCGGCGGTATCGATGAGGACGATGTCGCTTTGACGCGCTTTGGCCGCGGCGAGCGCATCGAAGGCAACGCCCGAAGGGTCGCTATGCGGTTGCGACTTGACCAACTCCACGCCGATGCGCTGCGCCCACGTTTCGAGCTGCTCCACCGCCGCCGCGCGAAAGGTATCTCCAGCCGCGACGAGCACTTTTTTCCCTTGTGCCACATAGTGGGCGGCGAGCTTGGCCAGCGTCGTCGTTTTGCCGCTCCCGTTCACGCCGACGATGAGGATCACATGGGGTTTTTGGAGGGGGGGATTGGCAGAGAAGAGGCTCTGCAGCAACTCCTGTTTGACAAAGGCGAGGATTTGATCGGTGGTGATTTGGGGGTTTTTCTTATACTGGCCCCGGATTTTTTCGACGAGCTCCGCCGCCGTGGCGGCCCCTAAGTCGGCTTCATAAAAAATCTGCTCCAAATATTCAAAGGCCGTATCGTCCGGCGCGCGGGAGAACAGAGCGCGGATCTTCTTCGAGAGGGGAGAGAAAAACTTTTTGAAAAATCCAAACATAGTTGATAAGAATCTCCATTTTAGCAGATAAGGGATTTCAAAGGAAATCCCCTATGAACCTCCATGAATACCAGGCAAAAAAAATTTTAAAAGAGTATGGAGTCCCCATCCCTCCCTTCGGGGTTGCGGCGACGGTGGAGGAGGCGGTCCGGGTTGCAGACGAGCTCCATTTGAGCCAGGCGGTATTGAAAATCCAGGTCCATGCCGGAGGCAGGGGCAAGGCGGGGGGCGTCAAATTCGCCAAGACGAAAGGGGAGATCCGCTCGGTCGCGCAAGCGCTGATCGGGATGAAGATGGTCAATCAGCAGACAGGGCCAGAAGGGGTCGTTGCGCATCAGATCCTCCTCTCCAAGCCGATCGACATCGCCAAGGAGTTTTACCTCGGCGCGGTGGTCGACCGGGAGCGGGCCGCTCCCTTGCTCATCGCCTCGCCAGAAGGGGGGATGGAGATCGAAGAGATCGCTCACAAAACTCCCGAGAAGATTTTGAAAATGCCCTTCGCCTCAGATGGCAAGCTTAAGCCCTATCAATTGCTGCGGCTGACGAAATTCATGGGATGGAGCGGCGACTTGGCAAAACAAGGAGCTTCGATTGCTCAGGCGATCGCTAAATGCTTCATCGAAACCGACGCCGCGTTGCTTGAGATCAATCCGCTGGTACAGACGCCGCAGAATGAGATCGTCGCCCTCGATGCAAAATTGAGTCTCGACGACAACGCCCTCTTTCGCCATCCGGAGATCGCGGCGTGTTACGATCCGACGCAAGTGTCGCCGCAGGAAGCGGCGGCCAAAGAGTTCGACTTAGCCTATATCGCCATGCAGGGAGAGATCGGCTGCATGGTCAATGGAGCCGGGCTCGCGATGGCGACGATGGATATCATCCAACTCTACGGAGGCTCTCCCGCGAACTTCTTGGACGTAGGCGGCGGCGCCTCGAAAGAGAAAGTGGCCGAAGGGTTC
>CAYNWC010000040.1:0-9497 GCA_964400805.1 uncultured bacterium
TGTTTCTGGTGAAGGGGTACAGCAAGCCCTCCTCAAAATCGTTGAAGGGACTGTCGCTAACGTTCCTCCCAAAGGGGGCCGCAAGCACCCCAACCAAGAGTACATCAAAGTCAACACGCAAAACATCCTCTTCATCGTCGGCGGCGCCTTTGTCCACCTCGACAAGATGATTGCCAAGCGCCTCGGCAAAAGCACCATTGGATTTGACATGGCCACCAAGCGAGCCATTGAAGCGCAAGAGACCAACTATCTCCTCTCTAAAGTGGAACCGGAAGACCTCATTTCCTTCGGGATGATCCCCGAATTTGTCGGCCGCTTTAACAGCATCGCCAACTGCAACGAGCTCAACGTCCAAGATCTTGTCGACATCCTCGTCAAGCCCAAAAACGCCATCGTCAAGCAGTATCAGCATCTCTTTGCCGAGGAGAATGTCAAATTGGAATTCACTGAATCGGCCCTTCAGGCCATGGCGCAGAAGGCCAAAGAAACAGGCACAGGCGCCCGCGCCCTCCGGATGATTGCCGAAAACGTCCTCCGCGACCTCATGTTTGAAGTGCCTTCAGACCCCACCATCAAAGAGATCCTCATCGACAAAGAAGCCATTGTCGACAACAAACCACCCACAGTGATCCGCAGCCGTTCAGCTTAAGGCAGTTCAAGAATCGGAAAATATTTTTACCACCCGCGAACAAAGTTCGCTAGAGCACACAGAGCTCACAGAGAGAAACAAGATGTCTTATTTGACTTTATTTGTAAGAAAACCATACCAGTTTTTCTTACACGAATTTGAATTTAAGGTGTACTGACTTCTGTGAATTGTGCTTGGAAGGCGTCGTAAAGGGCTTGATCGGAAACTTCTTCTACAGACAGGCGTGGATCTGCGACCCATTGAACTAATCGGCGGCAAAGATCCACCAACTCCTCTCGCACATGTGCCTGGTCGTCAGGCTGAAGCTGGCCAAAGGCCAACTTGAAAGAATAATCTGTTTGAATGACTCTCATCGCTTCTTCGAAAACGGCATCTGGCTCTTTTCCCGATTGCACCAATGTGTCCATCAATTGAGCGAAAAAAAGTTCGCCTGAATCTCTCTTGGGCTCTAAGCCGAGTTCGCTGCACCCGATCTGATAGGCCCTGCGGCTGCCCCTCATGCCCATCAATGCATACTGCTTGGCCAGCTCTTCCTCTTCCTTGGCATCGACAGCTTTGTGCCCACTGAAATAAGGAGCTTCAAATATCCTATCTTTTATCCCCTCTTTCTCGGGGATTTCCTGCCTTTCGATTGTATCTTTGGCCCATTGGGCCTTTTTCTCGAGAGCGGTCTTTCTCTCATCCGCCGACAGTTCGCGGAGCGAAAGAGGATGCATCGCCTCAAAGGAAAGGCCAAATGCATCGATCTGATCCAGATAGTTTTTTGCCCGTATCACGCTACTGCGACGGCTCTCTTCCTTTGTGCTAGAGGCTCTCTCCGTTCTCTCTTTCAGGCGTTGCAACACCTCTTTGGAATGGTCAAGTAAGAGATGGACCACTTTATCTCTCTTCAATCTCTCTATTTTTTTCTCGGAGTCGAGTCCTTCGCCATGGGAAAGCGCCGTAACGACTTCTTGCGCCTTTGGCTTCATCCCAGCACAGCGGGCGCTTTTGCGGACAAAAGCATCGGGAGCCATCGTATGAGTCCGCGCTCCTCTAGGAACAGAGGACCAGGGGAACATCTTCCGATCGATCACCTCTTCATACAAGCGGCGGAGCGGTTGGATACCTTCTATCTCATCATGGAGTTCATTATCTCCCGCTCTTTCCAAAAGGAGGTCATCGAGATTGAGATCGTAGGGAAGCGTGGTATCCCAGCCCATTCCAGCAACCAGATCTTCGAGTTGCTTCTGTTGGGCATCGGAGAGTTTGAGGGCATAGTAAGAGCCATCGGCTGTGCGAACGGCAAAGGTGGGTTTGCCCCGCTTTTCCGGATCGTACTTCAAATGAGCCATGGCGGGCGGTAAAGCCGTGAAGATCCCCGAAGCGGGGGTAGACTCACTCACCGGGTCGGTGGCAGCAACAGCCTCAATACCAATTTGACTAGCTATAGCCATGATTCGATCAATCCTTACGTTGCTTCAATTATACCAGAAAAAGGGGGAAAAGTCAATTTTTTATTCGCCTCAAAAACATTCATAAATTGCTGATTATAAACAAGATAAGACAACCCCCAGGGAGGGGGTGGTCGAGGAAAGAACGAGGAACTGTTATACGCGGTTGGCTTGAGCGATTCCCTCCTGGAGAGCCCGGACGGCGTCTTTTTGGTTGGAAGCCCAGTTTTTGATCGTTTCGCCAGTTGTGTTGTTAGCCCGCGAGACGGTATCGAGAGCGTACTGCGCTTGTTGTCTGAGCGCCTCTTCGCCTGCTTGGTCTCTTGTTTTGGCGGCTGCCTGGTATTGCAACCCTGCTTGCGATCCCTCTCCTACTATGCGGCTCCACTGCGTTATTTTCTGCTTCATGCTGTCTTTTTCGCCGTTCAGATTGGAAACCCTTTTTCGTGCGATTTTGAGTTTTCTTTGCACTTCTGCTTTCGCTTCTTCAAAGGCTTTCGGATTTCCTTTTTGGGCTGCGCGCAAGTCGTTTTCATTATCCTCTTCGGTAACTCTCTCTTTCGAGAAGTCGAGCCTTCGCAGTCTTTGCGTCGTGTCAGTGATCTGTTTGTCTGTCTCCTGGTTGGTAGCGACAATACTCGCCTGCTGATTCTGAGCTGCCTGATCTCTTGGTTCGCTTTCGATCTCGTGGATTTTCGTATCCGCTTCAGTGAGTCGCCCTTCGGCTTCTTCTGCCGCTGAGATCTGCTTATTGTACACCAATCCGCGACCTATGCCGATACCCTCACCAACTGCCATGAAGCCGGCATTTGCCATATTACTGTATGCGGTAAATTCCGCTGAGTCGGCTTGCTGATTCATCGCACTCGAAATAGCGTTCGCCAATCCGCTTGAGGCGGCTCCTTCTGTTTGAACACCTGTCTCCAATAACTTAAATCCGTCTTGCTGGAGTTGTGAATCCAACCGCTCAATCTCAAGGGCCAGGCCCGTAGTCAAGGCTCCGACAGAGGGTGTAGCTTGTGCAAAGTTAGGCATATTTTTCTTCCTTTTTAAATTAACCTTTTGTTGAACCTAGGATCTGAGCCGCTAATTGGTACGGATCCACATAGGATTGCCATGTATCGCTCGTCATGGTGAACATATCGTTGATTGTATTGAAGCTTGCTTGGTCTTTTTGGACCGTATCATTTGTCATCGACAGCATATTTTGAGCCATCGTCTGCGCAGCGGTCGCTTTGCCCAACTCTCTCAAGGTGTTGGCCCCATCCAATCCAGAAAGGCCTCCGAGAATTCCAAAGGTGGCAGAGCCGGCGCTTAATCCGATCCGCGCGCAATCGATTGTATTGTATGTGTAGTGGAATGTGTTTGGACTGAGCGTTTTCTTCAGACTCAAGAGTCCTTCGGCATTGCCTCCACTGCCAGCAATCCGACCAGCCGCCACAGCCAGAGCAATTGCAAAGACAGCTCCCATGACCTCAGACACAATCTTCTTCGTCTTATCGCTGGCATTGGCCGCCTGGCAAATTTGAGCTACCAAGTCCGTAACGGGATTTAATACAAAAGTCAACTGGGCGGCTGTTGAAGCAAGGGCACCCCTGTTAAGACCCAAGTCGCTCACCTTCGACAGGAAAGAGCTCTGATTTTCACTGACTGTCGTTCCTAATTCGTCTGCCACTTCTTCTCCCACTGATTTCGCTGTAGAGACAGCCGTACTGATTCCTACCTCTGTAGCAGCGCTGGCAGCATTGAGAGTAATCGCTGCTCCAACGATGATTCCCACTTTAACCATAATGATCTCAAGACCAGACATTCCTGAATTGGCAAGCGCGGTATCTAATTTTCCCATAGCCGTGTTTCCATCTCCATCGACGGGAACGGTCATCAAAATCATGATCGAAGCGGCCACCATGAAGGTGCAAAGACCTCCTGTAAGACCCGCGAGAAGGACGCCGAAGGCAGCGCCCAAGCCGCCGAGAATTCTCTGCCATATGCTCTGATGTTGCTGGGCTTCCACCTCTTCTTGGTATTTTTTATAAGCAGCTACTGCTTTTTGCTGTGCGTCTTCGCTTTGTTTAACGAGCGAATCGGCTACGCTATTCTGGTTTCCACTGACATTCGACTGATTTTTCGCATCATTCGACTGTGCGATGATCATGGCCATCATAAAGGCCCAGAGAGCCCCGAGATAATGGCTGGAATTGTTCTCCTGTAATCTAGGAGGATCGGAGGGAAACACCAATTTGGAAGACCCTGTCTGGGTCACCACAGGCGTCTGTGTCTCTTTTTCAGATGAAACAACTCGCAGAGCCACCTGAGGGCTCTGCACGCTTGTTGCACCCGTGTAATAAGAAATCTTTTCTGCGGTTGCCATGGTTTTTCCTTACAGTGCCTGTGTGATGGTTTGTAACTGGGACAGAGGTCCTGATTCGTACATCTGCAAGTTGACTTGAACCGTTTGCGTCGTATCGGAGGAGTTCTGGTTCAGACCGTTCGTCAAGCCGCTGTAATAGGTACTCGCTTGGTTATAAAGGGTGTTATGCATGTTGAAGGTCGTTATGTCCGCTTGGACTTCGTCGGGGTGATTTTTTACATCATCCTGAACTTTCTGCATATCCGTATTCAGAGTACCGAGATATGAGTTAGACCATGCTTGGCTCGTCTGAAGCAACTTCTCAGAAAGAGGCATCAACCCGTTGGCGTCATAACCTTGGACCGCTTCGATGCTGGCTAGCATTGCGGCCATTACCTGGTACATGCCGGAGGCTTCGGAGTCGCTAGAATTAGAAGAGGATAGTTTCTCTAGCTTTGCCATCGCTTTTGCCAAAAGGGCTTTTTCTTCCTGGTTTATATTCGGAACCAAAGGAATTAAGTTTGAATTAGTCATAAAGTCCTGTAATCTTTTTAATCTTCATAGTTAATATTATAATAAAAATAATTAAAAGTATATAGTTTGTTAATATATAATTTCGACTATCCCATTATGGGAACATTTCTTAAGGAAAAACCGTGTTTATTGGGATCGATATTTTTCTCTTATCATTCTCATCATTTTATCCTTCCTATCATTAACCTGGCTGGAGGCCTCACGCGTGTGCATCCCAACAAATCAATGATGGAAAGGATAAAATGATGAGAATGATAAAGGTTTTTAATAGATCGAGGACACCTCAGCATCCTCGGCAATTCTTAGATGGCAGCAGACTCTAGCGCCATCGGCTCGCGCGGAGCCTTGGGCAATCGCACACGACGCGCAGGGAAAGAAATCTGGGATACCATTTCGGAAAGACCTTGCAGGGTCGTCAAGATCTGATCGAGAAACCCATTCTCTTTCCAAATGATGAACCAGCGGTGCGCGGCCGACTTGGAGGCAAACTCAGGAACCTTCGGCAAGGCGCCCCACTTTGTCTCCGTCAGCAGGACCAACAGGATCGAATTGAGCACGGTGCGCCAAGGAGTATGCGGCTTACCGCGGCCCCGTTTGATGGGGTTGGGGAACAGCGGCTCGATCACTTGCCACTGTAGGTCTGTGAGAGGTTCAAACTGTTTTGTCATACAAGATCCTTATTATTTATTAGTGCGAAATCTGGTTATCTACTGTTTTTTGTTCTAATTCTACAAGACCGCCACCTGTGGGGCTTACGCCACTCTGGCCGAGTTTTACGACCTGGTCATCGACCTGTGCGACTGTAGACAATTGAGTACTGACCGTCTTCGACGTTCCGGTGATCAGAGCGCCACCCTGCGTCAAGGCGTTGATAATCCCCTGACCTTGTGTCGGTGCAGCACCTGGCGTCGGGTTTTTGGGATCTGGGGAAGCGTTCAGCGAGTTTAACGCACGGACTCGGTCCCCTGCGGTCAGTTGATATCCATCGACCGATTGCAGATTCAAGACCTGTGCCATACTTGCTTGCACCAGCTTTCCATTTGATGCGACAAACGACACTTGTGTGCCGAGGACAAAGTTGAATACGTTCGAAGTATAGCTATCCGCAATCGATTCTGTTTTGTTCGCTCCACTAATCGCGTCTTGGCTCTCGTAAAAGAGGTTTTTGAACTCCTCTGCATTGGCTAAAGCCTTCGGGTCAGTGGGTAGCCCGTTTCCAAACGACTGCATGAGTTGCAGAAGGGGCGTCGCATACTTATTGGTGTCATCGGTCAGAGCATCGGTCGTGCTGGCCAAGACTTTTTCCTGGTTGTTCTGCTCTTGGTCTTCGACGAGCATGAGGAAGAGCCAAATCGCGATGATCGGGTCAGGATATGAACCGAGCAATTTCTTCAATTCGTTCATGCGCAAATCTTTCATGATGGCGCCGAGATCATTGTTCAATTCGTCGACATAGCTGTTCGGATAAGGGGGATTGCCCAAAACGCCCGAGTTACCGATGAGGAAGTCGATCATAGACTGGTCGTTGCCGAGGCTCGGATTCGTCCAATTATAGGTCAGGCCGCTAAGATCACTCACCCAGATCAGGTTGCCATTTGCATCCATATGCTGCTCGGAGAAAACGCCGGGGTGGGCCACAGTGCCGACCGCAGTTTGTAATCCTTGCAGAGCGCCTTTCATCTGATCGATGTATTTGTTGCTCTTGGGGAGTTTGTTCAGCGCATTTAAGGTGTCGGTGATCCAGGCGGTCGCCCCTTGAATGCCGTTATTGGTCGAAGTTGGATAGCCGTTGAAGAAAGCGAACATCATCCCTTGGTTCATCGCGACCATGATGGCAGAGCTCGCATCCATATCGTCGAGCGCTTTCGTCATGTCGGGAGTCATGTCGCCATTTGAGGTCAAGTTAGCGATAAAGCTCATGAAATTCTGGAATGCACCGGGCTGTCCATTGCGCATAGCGGTGATGAAGTCGCGCAATTTATCGATGTTTCCTTGAAGGTCAAAGCCCGAATCAGTATTTACAACCGAAGGGTCAGGAGAGCCGGAATCAGGCATAAGGGGAGCCGGAAGCGGGTCGTTGCCATTCGAGGAGCCGACTTTCGAGGCCCCGCTGGATGCTGCCAGAGAGTGAGCCGCTACGGCGTTCAGTTGCTTTTTCGTCGCCGTGTAGGCCTCTGTCACATACTGAAACAGGACGGCCAAATTTCCAGGAAGGAGTTTCTTTTCCTCAGTGGTAGTGGCTGTTTGAACCTGTATCTCTTCTATTTTTAATGCTTCTATTGATGCCATAAATTATTTCCCCTGCGGGTGTTGAAGTACATAAAGGAGCCACGTATAATCGCCATCTAAGGAATGTCCTGAGGAACTCCAGGCTGCGTAGCTGCTGTCAAAAAAATCGAGAAATTGATGGTAGTTGGGCTGACTCTTGCTAGGATTGGGCGGCATAATATTTGAGATCAATTTGCCCAACTTGCCTGAAGGGTCTTGGGTATATGCATAACCAGCGAGAAAGTCACCGGCCCAGTACCAAGTCGGCGCAGGTCCATCTCCATTGCCCATAAACTGGTTCAAACGAGCGCCTAACGCGCCACTCGACAACCCACCCAAATCACTTGCGGTGAGGAACATCGTAAAGGCGAAGGTCGTCTCTTCGTCGGAGGCCTTATCTCCACTCATATCGTTAAAAGAGAATCCTGGAGGAGTTTTGCCGTCTGTGGGAGCAAACCAGTTCCAAACTTGCATGGCGATATCGGGCTGTGTTATCGGATCGGTCGGGGCCGTATATGCCGCATAAAAGGCTGCTGCGCTTGCTGTGGTCACTGTTCCGCCGGGCGCTAAAATGTTCATCGCGTTTTGGATGAGCGCTTTCATCGTCGGATCGGTCACTGCGCTCAAATAGCCGCCTGCGCCCAAATACTTGCTCACGATGCGCTGAATCTCAGCCAGTGCGCTCGGATCGGGATTCGAACCTGAATAGTTATTGGAAAGCTCGGCCAAATAACCCAAGTAGAAGCCTGCGTCTGCCGCTATCTGCGCTTCTGAGGGAGCATCCCCCACGGGAGCTACTGGCGTTACGCCGTATGCGCCGCTTGGCGCTTCAATTCTGAAGTGATCCATACCTTATCCTATTAATCTCAGTTTAGGCGCTTTTCTTTTCGCAGAGCGCTTGGGCGTCTCTTCGCCCATTGGTTTTTGAAACTCGCGTAGCTTCGACTTGATCTCGTCGAGCACTTCTTTTTCATTCACCGAATATTGGGCTGTTTCCATCAATGCCGCCATTTGGCTCATATCGTAGCCCGTCTGTTCCAGGAGCAATTCCATCTGCCCTTCTAAAGCCTGTTTCAACTCCAAGGCCGATTGCAGCGCTTCTTCCCGCTTTTGCGTCTCGGGAGAGGCCATCTTTTCCTGCATTTCTTGGAAGAACCGGAGCGTCTCATCGAGGAGCGTTTTCAGCTTATCCGCATTCAATGCGCTTAAGTCGCCGACCGTTCCTTTTAATGTTTCTATTAGCTTTGTGCTCATAAGTAAATTACCTCTGCTAATTATCTTATCACATTATAAGGATAAAGTAAAGTAATTATTTAATAAAGATTAAGCCTCGGACGTAGAGTACGAGGCAAGTCATTGATTATAAAGGAGTTAGTATATAATGCTATTTAAGGGCCCAGAAGGGTTCGCGACACCGGGAACCGGGACTACTGTGATTCCTTGGCCTTTCGTATATGTGCTCGTTTTGGTCATTGTGATCATCCCTGTCTTGCTGTCATAGGTCAGCGTCCACTTGGCAGGAGGAGCTCCCGGTCCATCAACCGTCACAGATCCATTTTTGACTGCCGCTGCCACCAAGCTCCCTACAAACGTATTGGGGCCTGTATTACCTGCAGCATCGAAATAGGGGCCATAGCAAGTCTGATTCGCTGGGAACGTGACCGTGATGGCCACAGTTTGACCTGGTTGATAGTTCCAGATACCCTGAGAACTTCCGTTTACGGTCACAGGCTCTACAGAGGCTCCGGGAATGGGCTTTCCATTCGCATCGGTAGGAACGGAAACAGTCGGCTCATAATTTTGGTAGATCGATAGAGCACTACTACCGGGCGCTAAAGCGACAGAAGCGCTGCTAATCCATTGCATCATGTCTTGTTCTGAGGCGGTAGGATTGTTCTGCGCGTTCGCGACCTCAGTCTCAGCGGCTTGGTAAAGAGTAGAGATCTGTTCGAGAGATGCCGTTCCTGAATTCAGCGCCGCCTCAAGAGCTGCCAAAGGGACTGCGATTTGATCTCCGGTGGCTAAATCGTTTGTCCAATTGGACCAAGGATTATTATTAACGCCATTTACTTGACTCATACAAAACCTCAATTTATGTTAATAATACTTTACCAAATAATTATTATTAACTCCACCCCATTCAATCCCATTAAAGCAATATCGGGACAGCACTCTCTCGTCCCCACTGCTGAGGAAATGATTTCTTCTTTATCATTCTCATCATTTTATCCTTCTTATCATTAAACTTGGCTTGAGGCCTCAC
>CAYNWC010000041.1:0-9461 GCA_964400805.1 uncultured bacterium
CTGTTTTATGATATTCCTCTAATTAAAGGGTTTCCGTTTATTAGAGATAATTAATCGAATTTTATTCATAATTAAATTATCACCCCTGGAATTCAGCCATGAGTCAAGAGTTGCCCTTTGACCCTCTTCCTTTTATTGACGATCCTCATAAGCAGACGATCATCAGTTCTTTCTTCAACTTTCTGTTCGAGCCCGACTCAGACCAGAAACTCATCCCCTTGCCCGATGGAGACAAAATTTCTCTCGAGATCACGACCCCTCGCGACTGGAAGCCGACGGATCTAACCGTTTTTCTCGTCCATGGTCTGTGTGGGTCTCACAAATCGCCCAACCTCGTTCGGATGGCCAAACGGCTCGAACCCCTCAGCATCCGCACCGTGCGCTTCAATATGCGCGGCTGCGGTTCGGGCAAGGGGCTTGCCAGGAAGATCTATCATAGCGGCCGTTCTGAGGATGTATTTGAATGCCTAAAAGTCATTAAGAAAGAACATCCTCAATCTCCAATCGTCCTCATCGGTTTTTCTCTCGGTGGGAACATCGTCTTAAAGCTCGCGGGCGAGCTCGGCTCTCTCGGCCACCACTTTCTCCATGGCGTCATCGCGGTCAGTCCTCCTGTGGAGCTCCACTCGAGCATCCAGATGTTGGGCAATTCCACCAACGCTATTTACGAGAAGTATTTCTACCGCCTTCTCCGCGCGGGCGTTCACTATCTTCATAAGAAGTTCAAGGACTTACCCCCGATCAATCTGCCCCGCAACCTCAAGATCTATGAGTTTGACCAACTCTACACTGCCCCCACCTGTGGCTTTTCGAGCGCTGTCGATTACTACAATAAGTGCAGCGCGGCTCATGTGGTCAGCGATATTGCCCTTCCTACCAAGATCCTTCTCTCCGAAGATGATCCTATTATTTCCTCCGACTCTCTCGACAAATACCCCCTCCCCCAAAACATCTCCGTCTTCAAAACCAAAAAAGGGGGGCACATGGGCTATCTGGGAAGAACGGCTGGGAAGAAGGGGTTCTATTGGCTCGACTCCCTGCTCGTCGACTGGATCGTTCAGTTCTAATCCTAATTATACCGAAATATTTGATTCTTGAAATTTAAGGTTTAATTTGTTATTATATCTTGAATTTATAAGGATAATGTATGTCTGCAATCAATTTAACGGAAACAAGAGATGCCGATTTGGTGAAAATGCCGGCTTTGAATATAAGTCATATTTTAACTGATTATAAGTATCCTGAATTTCTATTCAAAATTTTGTCCGAAACGTTGCGCAACTCTACCAACACGGCTCCGGAAAATGTAACCACACTTATTTATCGCGTCCCTGTTAGGAGTGAAGCTGTCGGTCTGCCGTGTAGTAGACCGATCCTGAAGGCGACAAAGGGCGAAAGAGTATGTGGGAAAGCTGTGGGTTGGGCGGAAAACAATTTTTTGCAAGACGTTAGCTTCCGTTATCCAAATGTAACAATGATACAAGTAAGATTTGTACAAACATGGAATCATCCTAAAACCGCAGATATCGAATTTCTCGCTTGTAGAGTCAATATTACCTATGTCAAACAGACTCTCGATCCTAATTCTATATATTTCACTTCCACTGTGGACCACCAAATTTATATCTATGCGGGGGATGAAGAAATGGACGAGCTCAAATCTCGCGTCGTCCAGCTAGAAAGCAGCAATCAAGAACTGAGCGCAGAAGTGGATCAGTTGAGAGGAGAGGTTTCTAAGTATAAAAATTCCGTTCCTCTTGTCGTTCATCAGACTGCGCTGCGAAAATTAGAACAACAGTTGAAAAGTGGATTCAGGGCGCAGCGCCAGGATCTGCTCGGCCAGATCCATCGCTTACAACATGAGAATCGGGATTTAAAACACTCGATGGGTTTTGCGCGGTCTCCGCGGATCATCTGAACCTCGGTTTGCAAACACCCTCTAAAACGACAATCCCCTACGTCCCTTCTGCAAACGTCTTTTTGTCGGCGAATTGCTTGTTGAGTTGGCGGACGGAGAGGACCCAGAAGAGAACCGTGCATCCAACCAATGGCAATAAGAAGTGGGTGATCGAGAGAACAGAGCCGGTGCCGGCAATTTGAATGAGAATGATCTGAATCCAGGCGGCGCCTGATTTACCGAGGCGGGAACCAACGACATCAATGGCGGCTTTCCCCTTCACTTTCGATTCGGGGTCGAGGGGAATGTAGGCCATTTCTTTAGTGGCGTCGAAAAAGGCGTACTTCATCACTTTGGTCGAGACGTTTTGGAAGGCGCCAAAGAGGATGATGAGAAGAAGGGGAGAGGAGCCGAGCCAGCCCTGGTTGAGGAAGAGGGTGAGGAAGAGGAGGCTGGTGAAGCCGATGACGAGGGGAGGCAGCTGGGCGCAAAAGTGCCAGCCGAGGCGCCGGATGATGAATCCGCTGAAAAAGAGGGTGATGATGAAGGAGCAGACGCCCACAGAAGAGCTGACGTAGGCCATAAAGCCCTGGTAGGCGCCTGTCTCGGGATAGGCGAGCTTCAGATTAGCCTTCCAAGTGACTTCGGTGAGGTTCATGGTGAGGCCATAGGCGACGACCATGACGGCGATGCAGCGAAGATAAGGGGAGCGGACGATGAATTTGAGGCTCTCGAGAAGAGAAAGCTTGGTCTTTTGATCGATGGGTTGATCCTCATGCTCGGGCTGATAGAGGCGCTCGTCGCGGGAGATACGGCGGGAGAGGAACCAGTGGAGGGCCATGATCATGCAGCCAAAGAAGAGGACGCAGAGGACAAGGCTCTGGAGGGCAAAGCCAAATTGGGCGGCGACGTATTTGCCAGTGAAGTAGCAGACGAGGGGGCCGGTGAACATTTGGGCCAGATCTCCGCCGGCGATGAAGAGGTTATAGCATCTCTTGGCTTCATTGACGTTGCAGATGTGGTTGACGAAGCCCCAAAAGAGGAGGAAGATGACGATGCTGCCCCAGAGCTCCGCAGCGACAAAGAAGATCGATTGGATCCAGTTCCGGTAGACGGCGACCCAATGGCCATTCTCAGCGCCTAGCTTGCTGAGAAGCCAGTCAGCCGATTGGTGGGGGGAGAGCGCGTCGAGATTGGGATAGAGGACAAATCCATAGAGGCAGAAGAAGAGTATGAAGAAGGAAATGACTCCATAAAAGAGGGTGGAGCGGCGAAAAACATTGGCCAGCTTGGAATAGAGAAGGGTGGCCCCTAAGGCGATGGGGAGGACGACCCATCCTTTGAGAACGGAGAGTGCTTCGACGCCAGAGCCTTTAGCCGTGACGACACAGGCATCTTTCATCACGGTGAGGACACCGTAGGTGAAAGAAATAAAAAATTTCATGAAAAGAAGAGGGAGGATTTTCTTGAGTTCGTACGCATGTATTGGCCAGAGGCGGGTGCGCCAGCGGGCCAGTGGAGACTTATCTCCAGACGTCATCCAATATCCAGGTGTGATTCTCTAGATTTTATACAGGAAACCGGATATAAATGTCCCATGAAAAAAATTGTTGTCGCTTTTATAGTTGTAGCCTCTCTGATCGGGGTGGTGAGCCAGCTCGATTTTCGCAAAGCGGGCGAGGGGTGCGCTTTCTGTAAAAAGGAGGTATTGGCCTCGCAGGTTTTCTATCGCGGGGAGCAGGCTCTGGGGTTGCTCACCCATAAGCCGGCCGTTCCGGGTCATGTACTGATCGTCCCGCGGCGCCATGTGGAGCGGTTTGAGCAGTTGAGCGCGGAGGAGATGGCCGAAATCCAAGAGGTGATCCAAAAGGTGCACGGCGCGGTGAGCCGCTTATACGGGGCAACGGGGTATTTGCTTTTGCAGAAAAATGGAAGAGAGGCGGGGCAGAGCGTTCCTCACGTCCATTTTCATTATTTGCCCGCCGTGAGATTTCTGGCGGCGCGGTTCTTTATTTCGCCTTGGCTCAAACCGCTTAGTGAGGATGCGATGAGAGCTGTACAAAAGGATCTTTCTGAATCGATTTGAGGACCGCTTTCCATTCGCGCCAATCGTCTTTCAGTCCCTTTTTCATCGCCCGGAGTTGCTCGGGTTCGAGCTTGGTCTGTAATTGAGTGAGTTTGGTGGAGAGCTTTTCGGCGACTTCAGAGACTTTTTGCACGTAGACGGAGTTTTTGAGGTCCTGGAGGAGGGTGTCTTTGTGTTGTAGGACGAGTTGCCGCGCGATCCGGTAGTTATTGACTCTCTTCAGATCGTAGGCAAGGCCCAACTTGTGCAGGGTCCAGATGAGCCATTTAGCGGGGTCAAAGTGGTACCAGCGGATGCCGTTGCGATAGTCATAGGCAAAGGAGTGGTGGTAGTTGTGGTACCCTTCGCCGTAGGTGAGGAGTGAAATCAGATAGTTATCGACCGCGGTGTGCTCCTGACTGTAGTTTTGGGAGCCCCAATAATGGGCGAGCGAATTGATACACCAGGTGGTGTGGTGTAGCGCGAACAGGCGGACCCACCACGCGAAGAGAAAGGCTCCCAAATAGTCGCCTAAGAGGAATCCGACCACCAGAGAGGTAAGGAAGTTGACGGCGACCATGCACCAGCCATAGTGCTTGTGTTGGAAGACGAGCATCTTTTTGCGATAGAGGTCGGAGACCACTTTCGGATCGACCGGCTCTGATCGGAAGAACATCCAGAGGACGTGGGCGTGGAGCAGTCCTTTTTTCACTGTGTAGGGGTCTTTATCGGTATCGACGTGGGCGTGGTGGAGGCGGTGGTCGTTGGCCCAGCGGATGACGCTTCCCTGCGTGGCCAGCGTGCCGAAAAAGAGGAGGACGGCCTCGATGACGGGGTGGACTTTATAGCAGGTGTGAGAGTAGAGGCGGTGGTAGCCGGCGGTGATCGCCATGCCTGAGGCAAAGACGAGCGCTACGGTGGTCCAAACCAGAGCCGCCGAAGGTGTGTAAAAATAAAAGTAGATGGGGAGGGCAATTGCCAAGAATAAGTGGTAACCACCGATATAGAGGAGAACGGGCCAACAAATTTTTTTCTTCATATGGATAATCATAGCTCATTTTCCAGAAAAAGGGTAATAGAATTCACACAATAGCGGAGTCCTTTCGGGGGAGGGCCGTCGTTGAAGACGTGGCCCAGGTGGATATCGCACCCGCGGCATAGGACCTCATAGCGCTTGAATGAGAGGTTCCAATCTTCTAAGTAGTAGACGCTTTGGGGGGTAACTGCCTGCGAAAAAGAGGGCCAGCCGGCGCCCGAGTCATACTTATCTTTTGAGTGGAAAAGGGGGTTTTGGCAATTTGCGCACCGGTAGAGGCCCGGGCGCGTTTCATAGAGATACTTGCCGCTGAAGGCCCGCTCCGTTTTTCGGGGGAGTTCTTCCGCGAAGGTCAAGAGAAACATCCACAGCAATACCATAATTTGGTATATAGTTAGGAAAGAGGTTTTATGGAAGAGAGAGTTGAGACGCGTATAGCGCCGGAAGTGGTTTGGCGCTTTTGGGAGCAGAAAATCAAGGGAGGGCAGAAGGGCTCTTTCCAGATTTTAGATATCCGGGAAGGGGAGAGTTTTTCGATCCTTTGCAAAGCGCTCTTTGTTCGGATGATTTTTAAACACACGGTCAAACCTCTCTCCAACGGATCTGAAATCTGTTATGGCGTCCAAATCAAAGGGTTGTTTGCCGCGCCTGTTCGATGGTTCCTCGGCCGGAAGATCCAGCGCAATATTTCTTGCGTCCTCAAGGCAATCGTCAAAGAGTTAGAATCTCAGCGTGTAAAATAGGCGCGCGGTTGGCGCTGCGCGCAGCGAATAACCGGGCAAAAATCCAATTGACTTGTAGCCGAGTTCCATCGCCCATCCGGAGCGATTCTCATAGGCAATCAGAATCGAGGCGGCCGCGCCGAGGCGCATTGCGTGTTGTTGCGAGTAGGCGTAGAGGGGATTGCTTTTGCTGGGTTTTTCGTCAAAGTTGATTTCCGCGAAGGGGACATTGCCGGGAGTTAAGAGCAATTTCGGTTGCCGCCATCCATCCACGCGCAATCCAATCCAATATTTGCGGATTGCCCAGATTTGCGGCGCATAAAACCCAAGGCCCCCATACCGATTATCTGAGTGATTGCCCCCTTTGAGATAAAAGTAGATGGGGCGTCTGCCCTTGAGCAGGTAATTCTCTATGAAGAATTCGGGGCCGAATGGAGTTAGTCCGAGCCGCACGCCGGGCAAATAGCCCATGCCATAAACGGGGATCATCGGGATGCGGGTCTCTTTCCCTGAATCGAGATAGCGGAACCAGGCGTAAATGGCATAGAAGGTGAACGGATCGCCCAGATTGATCCAGGAGAGAGAGCGGAGGCGCGCTTTACTGATGAAGTGGTTCGTATAGGTATAGTTGAGCGACTCGATGTACATCCGCATATCGTTCCCGTCTAAATCGGCGGCGGGAGTGTTTAGGGTGCCGATGTACAAATTGAGATCCTGCTGGCTCAAGAGGTAAAGGATGCTTTGGCGCGGATCGATCCGGTGTGACTCGAGCCATTTCAATTTAGTCAGCTGCGCTAGAATCGCCGTCGACTCGACGCCCCCCATAGAGATGGCTGTCTCTTCAGTCGTCGTGATCGCCGGGCCGAGATCGTAGCTGGTCCCTCCGCCTCCCACTCCATAAGGGGGCGGCGTTTCAAAGTGATATCCTTTGACTTTGGCGCGGCTGGAGCCGAGATCGCGGATCCGATAGCCATGGCCGAACACTTCGTGCTGGGCTACAGCGGCTAAGAAGTTGACGGGTAGCCATCCGAGGAGGAGTTCGTTCATACGCCAGAGCCGCGCCTGAACTGCCTTGGAATAGGAGAGGGGATTGTTCCTAATGAAATACCCTTCCGCGCGCTCTAAACAGCGATGGACGAACAAGACATCCTCTCCCCCCGCATATGGTGAGAAGTTGATATCCCAACCGGCGCGGTAGGTGGCGGGATGAAATTGATGGCGCGGGGGCTCTTCCGCACAGAGAAGGAGCGGAAGCAAACAAAGAAAACGCCTAATCAAAGGAATCTGTGGCCAGGACGTTCTTCTCCCCTTCGGTACGGGCCACCAAAACCGCGCAACAGCTGTCGCTGAACACGTTGACCGTCGTGCGGCACATATCGAGCAGGCGATCGACAGCGATGAAGAGGCCGATCCCTTCGGGCGGCAGGCCGATGACGCGTAGAATGATGATGATTGCGACGAGGCTTGCAGAGGGGATCCCCGCGACGCCGATCGAAGTGACCAGAGCCAGCAGGACGACAAGAAACTGGGTTGAGAAAGAGAGATCGATCCCATAGGCCTGGGCGACAAACATCGCGGCCACGCATTCATAAAGAGCGGAGCCCGACATGTTGATCGACGTGCCGAGAGGAACGACTAAGCTGCAAATCCGGTTCGAAACCCCCGCCCGTTTTTCCACGCAATCAATCGTGACGGGAAGAGTGGCTGAAGAGGAGGAGGTTGAAAAGGCGGTGATGAGCGCAGGCCCCATCGCCTTGAAATGGCGGATCGGGTTGACCTTGCCCACAAACTTGAGCAGTAGGGGAAGGCCGATAAACATAAAGGCGATCAAGCCGAGCAACGCCGTGCAGAAGAAGAGGGCGACTCCACTCAGCGAACTCAGTCCCGTCGTCATGAATACCTTCGCCACCAAGCAAAAGACTCCATAGGGGAGGAATTTCATGATGATGTGGGTCACCTGGATCATCGTCTGGAAAACCCCCTGGAAAAATCCATGGAGAACCGAAGCGGGGTGACTGTCGATCTTCGACATCGCATAGCCAAACAGAAGGCTGAAGAAAATGAGTCCCAACATCTCGCCGCGGCTGAATGCGCCGACCACATTTGAGGGAACTACAGATAAAAGGACCTGCACAAAGGCTTGCCCTTCGTGTTTGAGGGCGGTCAACTCGATCGTTTCAGTCGCCGTTGCGGGAGGGGTGATATGAGAGCTGCCGGGATTGATGAGATTGACGAAGAAGAGGCCGATCAAAATGGCCATCAGGCTTGTTCCGATATAGAAGGCGAACATTTTGCCGCCCAGCCTCCCAAAGCCTCCTTCATTGCCGATCCGGGAGATGCCCGTGATGATCGAAGAGGAAACTAGGGGAACGACGACCATTGTCAGGGCGTTGAGGAAGATCGTCCCGACGACATCGGTCATTGCGTAAAAAGAAATGCCAAAGAGGCCCGCTTCCTTGCCGACCCAGCTTCCAAAGAAGATCGCGAGGAGAATCGCGATAAAAACACCCCACGGCCGTTTGTGCTTTTTCTTTTCCATAAATGCCTATCTTACTCCATTTTCCGGATCGAGAAAAGAAAATTTAGCGCCCGGTTCGATTCCTTGCTTGGCAAACCACCCCTGAGGCACCTCGAGAGCGTAGAGGGCCTCGTCGCAGCTCTGGTAGATGGGCCAGTTCTTCTCGCACGGATCCATATCCAGCAGATGGATCAACGTTTTTTCAGCATCGAAGAAGGCGATCGAAAGGGGAATCAACGTATTCTTCATCCAAAACGAGAGTTTCTCGGGTTTTGAGTAAACGAAGAGCATTCCATGCCCATCCGCCAGGTTTCTTCTCCCCATAAGACCCCGCGCTCTCGCGGCGGGTGTGTCGGCAATTTCAACTGTCACCACCTCTTGGTCCAGCTGGATTTGCGCCCCGCATAAAAGAGAAAAGAGCAGAAGAAAAACAAACCGATGCATTAAAGTGGCAGTATATGCGAACCCGTTTTTTAATTCCTCTTTTCTTCGCTGTTTGCCTGCATGCGATTCACGTCCCGACAGCGCGCCCCAAAACGCCCCATCCCGAAGTGAAGGCCCCTTGGTTTACCGGTCCCCTCCTCGCCCCCTCTGCGCTCACCGTTCCTCCCGGCCATTGCAACATTTAACCTTATCTGTATTCCATTGCGAACGTAGGTGTCTATGGACCCAATTGGAAGGCCTCTTCGATGCCCACCTTTTGGACCAATTACTTCCAGCCCTCGATTCAAGTGGGCATTCTCAGTTGGCTCGACTTCCAATTCAATCCCACCCTCTTTTACAACTACCATAATGGAGCGGCGAATTGGAATTGGGGCGATATGCCGATCGGATTTGACATCCAACTCTACAAGCGGATTGGGAGATATACCACCGACTGGACTTGGGCTCTCCGCTTAACCTTCAAAGAGATCATTCCCATGGGAAGATATCAAAAACTCCGGATTGCCAAACAGGGCACCGATGTTGGGGGAGGCGGATCGTGGCAGACCGGCTTCGCCCTCGTTTGGGGAAGTGTCTCTTATCTCGATTTTGGCAAAGGGCACTTTTTCGCCTGGCGCACCGCCCTCCAATATACTCTCCCCGCCCCCACCCATGTCAAAGGTTTGAACGCCTATGGCGGCGGGCCCGGAACCAACGGAACTGTCTATCCCTCCCAAGACTTCGTCATCGATAACGCCTTCGAGTTCACCCTCACGCAAAATTGGGTCTTCGCCATGGAC
>CAYNWC010000042.1:0-9425 GCA_964400805.1 uncultured bacterium
TAAGAGGATATGGGAGAACATAATTCAACTAGTATGCCGTCTGGACAGCGAACATACGATACTGTCTGTCCCCAAGGTTTGATCATAGGTTCCTTCAGCGATGTAGCTCCAGCTGCAACAGCACGCTGATGCGCATTTGCGACAAATTCAGTAACTAAAACAATTTCTATGCCAAGAGGCAGAGGCGAGGCATCGGCAGATACATACCCAGCTGGTAAATTGCTTTCGCCGAGCGTATGGGATGCAAAGGCAAGTGTAGTTTCCCCCGTCTTTAGTTCGCCGTAGCCAGACTCGTGGAGAAAATGTGTTTTCAGGCCAAATGCTTTGTCAAAAAAATTCAACGATGCACTGACATCAGCCACATAAACAATGGTATATCCAAACTTCATCCTATCACTCTTTTCGAAAACTGACCGCCATGATACCAGTTTCGAATTTTTCATGGGCGTAGAATTCTAATCATTCTCCGAATCTCATCGACAACTACATCAGGTCTATCGAGTTGGACCAGGTTTAACGGAGAATAAGTATCAGAATTACCGTAAAAGATACGATATTACCACTGCAGAAGATCCCACTTTGAAGAACAGTCTAATTTAGCTTTGATATTTTCAAAGTAAAACTCCACTGTGCGAGGAGAAAGATTGAGTAGAGCTGCTGTCGATTGTGCGGAGTGCCCTTGTTTAAAAAGATCGAGACAGCGTGTCTCTTGTAAAGAAAGAGGGGCAATTTTTTTTAAAAACTCCTTTCGTTCAGGACTTTGATTGGGGAAAGGCGAGGAAGCAAAAAACCCCTCTTTTTTTTCTTCTTTGAGATTAAAGTGATCTTTTTCTACCCCTGCAATTAGAGAAGAGGCTTTCTGCTTGAAATAAGAAGCAAATTTATGAAAAAGATCCACATTCGAGAGCAGCGATTGGGTTTTAGAGATATCAGGATCTTGGTTGGCAAATAGAAAGGCCTCTATATTTTGGTTTTGACGCGCGAGGAAAATGAAAAAATAATAGGTCTTAAATTGACTATGTATAGTTTTGATTGCTTCCGGATTAAAAGCAATAGGAGCTACCATATATCCAGAGCGAAAGTTTTTGGGATCTGTTAAATAAGGATTTTGAAGATACATTTCTTCAGAGTAGTAATAATTGAGCAGCTCAACTTGATTGGTAAGGGCAACGAACCGTCCGTTGGGTTCAATGCGATAATAAGAGAAAGTTGGAATATCTAAACACTTAAGTAAGGGATCGCAAATCGCTTGGATCTTGCGACAGTGTTTCATGCTGTGATTTTTAATAATTTCTTTCACGTGTGACATTTGTATTTTCCCTGCCACTCAGCGTCTTTAAAATGAATTGATCTTCGCACAACATAGATTTAATGTGTATCGCCCACTTTAGAGTACGCACGTTTTCCTGGTTTGAAATTCCCCCCTTATTGCTGTATAGTGCTGTTTAAAGGTGGTAAATGCTTAAGATTCTGATCCTAGGCATTTTAAGGAAGCACATAAAAGACCTGGGTAGATTTCATGTGGCTTCCTTGGCCATTTTTGGGTCGGTAGCGCGCGGAGAAGAACGGGTCGACAGCGATATCGATTTTCTAGTCAAATTCGATGGTCCTACGAAATTCGATTGGTATATGGACCTCAAAGAGTTTCTAGAAAATTTGTTGGGTCGAAAAATTGACCTTGTCACCGAGGCGGGGTTAAAACCGATTGCGAGAGCCTGCATCGAAAAGGACCTCATTCGTGTCACGTGACGAGAATCTCTGATTGATCCTTTTGTTTCTTCCATCCTTCTCATCATTTTATCGTTTCCATCATTAAACTTGGCTGGAGGCCTCACGCGTGTGTATCCCAACACAAAATCAATGATGGAAAGGATAAAATGATGAGAAGGATAAAGAGAAAACAGGGTTTGCCTCCTGCCCTGCTTTTCTTCCTCTTGACCAAAAAGGGAATTTCTTTCATCTTGTTCTCCTCTTAAACCCAATGGAGGATCCATTATGAAACATACACTTTCTCTTCTCACCTGCGCTCTCCTCGTCACGGCTGCTCATGCGGGCGGTGGCAAAGTATTTAACGATGTGCCCCGAATCGTCTCTTGCAGTGAAATTTCCTATGAACAAATCGAACAATTGACCAAGTCTAAGGATTGGGATTTTGTGATTGAATTCAAAGAGGGAACTGTAGTTCCTCTCCGCTTTTTGGTGAGAAATCCTTTCTTCTCTGCCGCACTGGATCCCAATTTGGTGTTCAAAGTAGAAAAGACTTGCTACCTTCGCGTTGCACACAGGAAGGCCTATATGAGTGAAGATCTGGTCAACTGGGAAAAACCCGAGGATTTCTTGGGAAGAGAGCCAGCGGTTAATATTCAACTGATCCCCAACGCAGACAAAGGGGGCTTTACTCTACAAGCAACCCTCACTCCGCAGGAAACCGTTGAAGAAGATGAATCTGACGAATGGGAAGATGATTAATCCCCTTTTTATTTGACTTCTTGGGGCGGAGTTTGGTTGTTTGACATCCTCTCCCCCCTAAAGGGAGGAGATTCCTACTGGGGTCAGCTAAAAACTAGCTGACCACTTCGGCGGGTTCCTGCTTCTTCGAGCGGCCTAAATGCGGCATCTCTCCACAGGCTAACAAGCGATATCCTCGCTCTAAAACATTGATTGCGCCGACCACATCGGCGTTATTCTTGTATCCACAACGGATACACTCAAACTGAGATTGGGTCTTCCGATTATACTCGGAAATGTGTTCGCAGCCTGGGCAGCTTCGACTGGTATTTTCAGGAGGCACAGCAAGAAGTATTCCTCCGCTCCATCCGAGCTTATATTCTAGCTGGCTCCGGAACATCCACCAGCCTTGGTCTAGGATACTCCGATTCAGGTTAGACTTTTGTCTAACCTGCTTGCCAGGCTGCTCTTTTGTTCCTGCTGCTGTTTTCGACATAGGTTTTACCTGCAAATCTTCAACACATACAAGCGCGTGGTTTTTGCTGATTGTTGTGGTGATCTTATGCAGGAAATCCTTTCGGGCATTCCCTATGTCGATGTGAACTTTTTGGACTTTGGCCTTTGCCTTTTTCCAGTTGTTACTAAATTTGACCTTGCGACTCATTTCCCGTTGGCGATGAGCCAGCCGCTTCTGGTGTTTCTTAAAACTATTCAGAGGGGCAATGTGGGTCCCGTTGTTTAGAGTCGCGAAACGGGCAATGCCAACATCGATCCCAACTGCGGTTGTAGCTGTTCGCTTCGGCAGCTCTAATTCTCTCTCTGTTTGGATCGAGACAAACCACTTCTTCCCGTTATAAGTGACTGTAACATTGCAAAGTTCGCCTATGATCTGGCGGCTTTTGCGATAACGGATCCAGCCAAGTTTAGGGAGGAAGATCCGACTGTTCTTCTGATCGAGTTTGATTTGCATTGGATCTGGATAACGGAACCCCGAGTTGTTTCCTTTCTTCTTAAAGCGAGGAAAGTCAGCCCGCTTGGCAAAGAAGTTTTTGTAAGCTCTGTCTAAATCTTTTAAAGCGTGTTGCAAAGGGTGGCAGGGAGCGTCTTTAAGCCAAGGAGTTTCTGCGGAATTGCGCCAGGCGGTAAGTTGTTTGGCCATCGCTACGTAGCCGATGAACGGTTTGCCTGTTTCGTGGTTCTCTTTTTGGATTGCTAAGGCTTTGTTGAAGACAAAGCGGCAAGCACCGGAGATCCTGCGCATATCGCGCTTCTGCTCTCCATTAGGTTGCAGTTCATACTTAAATGCTTGCATTCTTAGCATAGCTAAAATTATAATTTGGTCTGTGAAAAGAAACAACGAGAAATGTCTGCACCAAAGAAATACTCAACGAGTATTATTCGACAATATATTGAGCAGCAACAAACGCCTGATTGAGGGCATCTCACGCCAGCGTGACTCCGCCCTAAAGGGCGAAGTTTGCCCACGCTAAAGGATCAAAGTGATGAAAATAAGTCCTCTGGCAGGAAAGCCCGCCCCATCCTCTATTCTAATCGATGTCGCCCAATTGCGCGCGGCCTATAGCACGGAAGTTCCCGATCCAGCTGTGGCGGAAGAGCGCGTGGTGTTTGGGACGTCAGGCCATCGCGGCTCTTCGCTAAAGCGGAGCTTCAACGAATGGCACATTTTGGCGATTACCCAGGCGATCTGCGAGTGGCGGATGGCGCATGGGATTGGCGGGCCACTCTTTTTAGGGATCGACACACATGCCCTGTCTGAACCGGCGCTGGAGAGCGCGCTGGAGGTGTTGGCAGGCAATGGCGTAATGGTTTGTGTCTCCGACAAGGAAAAATATACGCCGACCCCGGTCATCTCCCACGCGATTCTGCAATGGAATCGAAAAGGAAAGGGAAAGGCCGATGGCATTGTCATTACCCCCTCTCACAATCCCCCCGATACAGGCGGCTTTAAGTATAATCCTCCGCACGGAGGTCCTGCCGATGTGGCGATCACGAATTGGATCCAGGAGCGGGCCAATGGCTTGCTAGAAGCGGGATTGAAGGGCGTGAAACGAGCCCGATCGGGGAAAGTGGAGCGCTGGAACTATCTGGAACACTATGTCGCCGATCTGGACGCGGTGATCGATTTCGAGGTCATTCGGGGGGCGGGCTTGCGCTTGGGAGTCGATCCACTGGGAGGCGCTGGCGTTCATTATTGGAAGAAGATCGGAGAGAGGTATGGCCTCGACCTGACGGTGGTGAGCGAGGAGGTAGATCCGACGTTTCGGTTCATGTCGGTCGATTGGGACGGACAGATCCGAATGGATCCCTCTTCGCCCTATGCGATGCAGCGATTGATCGCGCTAAAGGATCGCTTTCCGATTGCGTTTGCATGCGATACGGATCACGATCGGCATGGGATCGTGGCGCAGAGCTGTGGATTGATGCCGCCCAATCACTACCTGTGCGCGATGATTTTCTATTTGTTCCAACATCGACCGGGATGGAGGAAAGAGGCTGCAGTGGGCAAGACGGTGGTGAGCAGCCAAATGATCGATCGGGTGGCGGCGAAGTTGGGAAGGCGACTGATGGAAGTGCCGGTTGGATTTAAGTGGTTTGTGGAGGGGCTGCTCGACGGATCGCTGGGCTTCGGGGGAGAGGAGAGCGCGGGCGCTTCTTTCTTGCGCAAGGATGGAACAGTATGGACAACCGATAAGGATGGGATCGTTCCGGCGCTTTTGTCTGCGGAGATGACGGCGCGGATGGGGCGCGATCCAGGGGAGATCTATCGGGATCTCACGCGCGAATTCGGCGAGATGTTCTACGATCGGATCGAGGCGCCGGCAACGCGAGAGCAAAAAGAGCGGATGAAAACCCTTTCGATACAACCGCGGCTGTTGGCAGGAGAGAAGGTGATAGCGGTAGTGCCGATCGGCGGGGTGAAGGTGGTGAGCGAAGGGGGATGGTTCGCCGCGCGCCCTTCGGGGACAGAGGACATTTATAAAATTTACGGAGAGAGCTTCCGGAGTCGAGAACATTTAAATCGGATCTTAGAAGAAGCGCAGAGGATGGTGATAGGGTGAAACGAGAAGAGATAAAGGGATTTGAGGCGCTCGAAGAACTGGCTTTGGATTTGATTTGGTCGTGGGATCATCGCGCGGATCAGATCTGGAGAGAGCTGGATGCGGACCTGTGGAGTTTTACGCGCAATCCGATCTTGATTTTACAGACGGTTTCAATTGACAAATTGGAGCGCGTTCTCTCCAATCCGACGTTTTGCAAGCTGATCGCGGAGCTGAAGGCGGCAGATGATCGAGTGCATGTGGAAAAGGCGGGTTGGTTCCAGAAAAAATATCCAAAGTCGCCGCTGACGGCGGCGGCTTACTTCAGCATGGAGTACATGCTGAGCGAGAACCTGCCGATCTATTCAGGTGGATTGGGGAATGTGGCGGGCGATCAGCTAAAGGCAGTGAACGATTTGGGAGTGCCGGTTGTCGGCGTGGGCCTTTTGTATCAGCAGGGCTACTTCCGCCAAATCATCGATAAAGAGGGGGCGCAGCAGGCGGTTTACCCTTTCAATAGCCCCGAACAATTGCCCGTGCGGCCGGTCCGTCTACCGAATGGAGAGTGGCTCCGAATCGAGATCTCTTTGCCGGGCTGGAAAATCTGGCTGCGCGCCTGGGAGACGCGGGTGGGACGCGTGCGCCTCTTTTTGCTCGATAGCAACGATGCCTCCAATTATCCGCCTCATCGGGCGATCACGAGCGAGTTGTATGGGGGCAGCGTCGAGATGCGCCTGAAGCAAGAGATCGTTTTGGGGATTGGGGGATGGCGCCTGCTCATGGCGCTCGGGATTCATCCGGAAGTGTGCCATCTGAATGAGGGGCATGCGGCGTTTGCGATTCTGGAGCGGGCCCATTACTTTCAAACGGAAAACAAGGTTCCCTTTGCAACGGCTCTCGCTGCGACGCGGGCGGGCAATCTGTTCACGACTCACACGTCGGTTCCCGCGGGCTTCGATCGGTTCGAGCCCTGCTTGATCGAGGAATATCTCGGATTTTATGCGAAGGAGCGGCTGGGCATTTCCATCGACGAGTTGCTGGCTTTGGGAAGGGAAAATCCGAAAGATGGAATGGAGCCGTTCAATATGGCCTACTTCGCGATCCGAGGCAGCGGCGCGGTCAATGGAGTGAGCCTTTTGCATGGGAAGGTGAGTCGGCAGATCTTTGCCTCCATTTTCCCCCGCTGGCCGCTTGAAGAAGTGCCTGTCGGACATGTGACAAATGGCGTTCATATGCGGACGTGGGATTGCGTCCAGTCAGACGATCTCTGGACCGAGGCCTGCGGAAAAGATCGGTGGAATCTAGAGACCGAATGCCTGGAGGAGAAGATCCGAAAATTAACAGACGTGCAGATCTGGACGATGCGCAATGGGGCACGCAAAGAGATGATCGTCTACGGAAGAGATCGACTTGCGCGCGCTCTCGAAATGCGCGGCGCGCCGGCTCAAGATGTAGAGAAGATCAAGGGGCAATTCGACTTCAATACATTGACCATCGGGTTTGCGCGGCGGTTTGCGACCTACAAAAGACCCAATATGCTGTTACAGGATCCAGCGCGCCTATTGCGCATCCTGACGAACAAGGAGCGCCCCGTTCAACTGGTGATCGCGGGGAAGGCGCATCCCGCCGATCGCGGAGGGCAGGCGTTGATCCAACAGTGGATGCGCTTCATTTCCCAACCGGAGGCGCGCGACCACGTGGTCTTTGTTCCCGATTACGACATGCAGGTGACCGAGCGGCTCGTGGGGGGCGTCGATCTTTGGATTAATACGCCGCGCCGCCCTTGGGAGGCGTGCGGCACGAGCGGGATGAAGGTACTCGTCAATGGGGGACTCAATCTCTCCGAGCTGGATGGGTGGTGGGCCGAGGCCTATACGCCCGAGGTGGGGTGGGCGATCGGCGATGGGAAAGAGCATGGCGAGGATCTCGCTTGGGACGCTCACGAAGCCAACCAGCTGTACGATCTATTGGAAAATCAGGTTATTCCCACATTCTATAAGCGGGACGGAAAGGGGATTCCGATCGAATGGGTCGCTCGCATCCGCGAAAGCATGGCGCGCCTCACGCCCCGCTATAGCGCGAATCGCGCCGTTCGCAACTACACCGAAATGTACTACCTCCCCGCTGCGGAAAACTATCGCAAGCGAACCGCGAATCAATGTCAGATCGCCCAGCAGCTCGTCAAATGGAGAGAGCAGGTCGATCAACATTGGGAGAAGGTGCACTTTGTCACTTTCAACGTTCAGACCCGGGGCAATCAACACCTCTTCGAAGCGCACGTCTACCTCGATGGATTAGGCCCCGAAGCGATTCGGGTGGAGCTCTTCGCCAATGGCACCCCTTTGCAAAAAGAGGAGATGAAAAACACCCAAAAGCTCGATGACAGTACCTACGTCTACACGGCCCAAATAGCCGCCTCTCGGCCGAGCCGCGACTTCACGCCGCGCGCGTATCCCTTCTTTTCTGGAGCCGCCCCAGCTCTGGAAGCGCCTCAGATCTTATGGGAGAGATAGGATTGCGTGGGGACGTCGGACGGGAATTGCTTTTGGATTTTTAAGAATTGCTCCCGCGCCTCGGCCAAGTGGCCGCTGTGGAACGCTTCGTAGGCTTTCGTAAAGGAGGCGCAGAGGGCCAATTGATCGGGCGTGGGGAGGATCGGAGAAGGTCCTCCTCTCTTGGCGACCAGTTCAAAGATCTCGATTTTTTTCTTTTTCCCTTTCACCTCGACTACATCGAGGGGGCGCACGAGGAATTCGGAGCCGATTTTCCGCGCCGTTTCCCCGCTGATCAAGATTTGCGTGTGGAATACCTTGTTAAGCCCTTGGATGCGGGAGGTCGCATTGACCGCGTCTCCGATCACCGTATAGTTCATCCGCTCTGAGGTGCCGATATTTCCCACGATCACGGAGCCTGTATTGATCCCGAAGCGGGTATGGAAGGGAGGCTGCTGATTCTCCTCGCGCTTCCGGTTGAGCTCAGCCAGCGCCGCTGCGCAGAGAAGAGCCGTTGTGCAAGCCAGTGAAGCGGCGTCCTCTCTTTCTAGAGGCGCCCCCCAGAAGGCCATGATGCTATCGCCGATATATTTGTCGATCGTTCCCTGGTTTTCTAAGATGATCTTCGACAACAGATCGAAATACTCGGCCAAAAGGGCCGTCACGGTCTCGATCGAAAGCGTCTCTACCAATGGGGTGAACTCAACGATGTCTGTGAATAGGATCGCAATTTCTTTTTTCTCTCCGCCGAGGACGATGTCCTTTCCCTCCACCATCAGCTGTTTCACCACCTCTTTTGGCGCATAGCGGCTGAAGGAGCGGATCGCATTGCGCAAGTCGGCAATCGAACGATCCATCCAATTGATCTCCTCGATATCGGAATCAATTCTTCGCTCGCTCTCCAGTTCCAACCTTGTGATCTTATCCACTTCGCGAGCCAGCGTCACAATCGGCGCGGCGATGTGTCTGGCCAAGTAAACCACCAACAAAGCGGCGATGAGCAAGATTCCCACCGAGATCAGGACCACCTCCTGTTCTGTCTGGATCGCCTTGGAGAAATAGTCGTTGATTGGGTCGATCACCAAGATCAGCCAATTCTTATCAAAGCCGATCGGGAACGTATCGAGCGTCGCCAGATATTGAATCCCATTGTATGTGAAGGAAAAATCCTTCTTTTGTTCCTCTTGGTATTGGGCGTAGGCCGCCGTGACGATCTCTGCCGGTTCCCCCTTGGGGATAATCACCTCTCCACCCGCATCTAAGATCAGAGCGCTCCCTGTTTTGCCGATTTTCTGCATCTTCAGGAACTGGCGGAACAGATCCAAGGAGAGATCGGCGCCATAGATGCACTGCAGCGCTCCCGCCTTATCGTAGACGGGCAGGGATACAGCGATTCCGGGATCGCCCGTCGGATCGAGATCAGAAC
>CAYNWC010000043.1:0-9366 GCA_964400805.1 uncultured bacterium
CAACTGCGCCAACATGGATTGCAACGAACTGTTCGTCTGCTGTCTCGATTGTTTAAGGGCGCGCCAAGGCTGCTGCTCCGATTCATGCGAGCGCGCAGAGCGGATCCGCCCTACCAAGAAAACGCAAAACCTTTCCGCAAATGGAACTCCTCTACAAAGTTGAACGGCGCGGCGACGCCCTCCTCGTCCGCTTAGAAGAGCGGGGCAGTCGGCGCATCCTCTATCTCGATACGCTCAAGGCCATTGCCAAAGAAGCGGATCGAGAAGCTCTCTCTCTTTTGATCAAAATCCACCTCCGCTCCACGCGCAATCCTGAAACGTTGAATTTCCAACGGATCGAAGTGCCTGCCGGGCATAAGCAAGAAGTGCTTCGCTTGATGGCCAAGACAGGGCGGTTGATCGGAGAAGAGGAGAAGAAAATGGTCGTTGAGGCTCCTCTGACTCTCTTCCCTAAATTAACCCTCAAAGACTCCAATGGATGCTTTGCCGATCTCTGGATGGATTATGGGATTGAGGAGATCTCGTTTGAGGATTTTGCGCCGACGGTGAAGGGGCGTCCCCGTTTGAAAAAAGAGGAGCAGCAATGGGAAAAAGATCTGCTCGAGGCGGGATTTACGCGGAAAATCGTCGGCGATTCCCACTATTATTGCCCGAGCGAAAAAGCGAAAGAGACGCTACGTCTGTTGGTGGAGATAGGGTGGAAGGTATTTGACGCGCGCGGGCGCAGAGTCTTTTTGCAAGGAGAATCGGCGTTGCAAATCGGAGAGGAACAGGGAGCGATCGTTGTCCGTGGTCACGTCTTTTTTGGGGAGACGGCTGTTCCTTTGCAAGCGGCTTTGCGCCCGCGCATGTGGGTGGAGCTGAGCGAAAATAGCGTGGGGCTTATCGATCGGAAACTCGATCTCGACGGCGAATGGAAAGAGGGGGCTTTGCGGCTCAAGAAAAGTCAAATCGGCGCGGTGCTGCCCTTCTTGGGGCAGGCCGACTGGGATGAGAGCTTACGCGCTGTCGCTGAGGGGCTTCAACAGGGCGCCTCTGTGGAGAAGGCGCTCCCCAGCGCGCAGTTTCGGGGAGAGCTCCTCCCGTATCAGCAAAAGGGGGTCGATTGGCTCTCTTTTCTCCATCGGTGGCGCTTTTCGGGGTTGTTGGCCGATGAGATGGGACTGGGAAAAACCGTCCAGGTCCTGGCCTTTCTTTCCCGAATAGGGACAAATTTGCCGGTTCTCATCGTGGCCCCTACGTCTCTTCTCTTCAATTGGCGGAGCGAGATCGCCCGATTCTTGGGACAGGCTCCCCTGATCGAACTCATCTCTTATACGACCTTGCGGCTCAACGCAGAGCGCTACGCGCAGCGGGAATTCGAGGTGATTGTCCTCGATGAGTCGAATGCGATCAAAACGGCTGCAACCCAAACAGCCCGAGCGGCCTATTTGCTCAAAGGGCGCTTTAAAATCTGCCTGACTGGAACGCCGATGGAAAATCGGCTCGATGAACTGGGATCGCAATTCCGCTTCCTCCTGCCCGATCTCATTGAGAAAGGGGCTGATCTCGAAATGGTTAAGCGAAAGGTGCGCCCTTTCATCTTGCGGCGGCGCAAGGAAGAGGTGCAAATCGACTTGCCGGAGAAGATCGAGCAGATCGCCTGGGTGGAGATGGGGGAAGAGCAGCGAGAGCTCTATGAAACCTACCGCAAAGGATTTAAAGCGGAAGGGGCGCAGCGCCTCGAGATTTTGGAAGCGATCTTGCGGCTCAGGCAGATCTGTTGCGATCCCCGTTTAGTGGGAAGTGAAGTCATTGGGGCTAAGGTTGAGTTGTTGCTCGCCGACATCAAAGAGGCGCTTGAGCAAAAGCGAAAGGTGCTGATCTATAGCCAGTTTACCACTCTGTTGCAACTCCTTCGGAGAGAATTGCCTCAGGCCTTCTATCTCGACGGCTCAGTCAGCGGAGAAAAGAGAGGAGAGCTCGTCCGGGCTTTTCAAGAGGCCCCGGGTGAGGCCGCTTTCCTGTTGAGCCTCAAGGCGGGAGGTGTAGGTCTTAATCTCACGGCGGCTGATTACGTCTTTCTTTGCGATCCCTGGTGGAATGAAGCGGTGGAGCGGCAGGCGATCGACCGGGCTCACCGGATAGGCCGGAAGGACACCGTGATCGCCAAGCGCTACCTCATTCCGGGCAGCATTGAGGAGAAGATGCTGCAGCTCAAAGAGAAAAAGCAGCAAGCGGCCGATCAACTCCTCGATTTTGAAGGAGGGGCGTGGACGGAGGCCGATCTTCTTCATCTATTGAGCTGAGTCCCAGTCGCTATCGGTTTTTACTTCTTTTTTTGGGTCGGTTTCGAGCATTTCTAAAGCGGCGGCTTTCAGTGTTTTAAGTCCTTCGACAAAGCCAAGGGCGCGCGCCAAGTGTTCTAAGTAGTTGAGCTCTGCGGCTAATTGATCGTTGATGGTCTCGAGTTTTGCGATCTTTTTCAGGAGGTCTTTATTTTTCATGAGACACCTCTTCTTTTTTGTTGGTTGGCAAAGAATAGAGAAGCAAAAACCGTGCCACGAAGGAAAAAGATAAATTTTTTAACCACCCGCGAACTAAGGTTCGCTAGAGATCGCAGAGAACACAGAGGCGAGGGAAGCCCTCGCGCTCCCCGAGAAATATTCTATTTGCTTCTTCTCTGTGAGCTCTAGCGAACTTTGTTCGCGGGTGGTAAATATTTTCGTTGCGGAAAAAAGGGGGCAAATGCCAATTTCAAGAATGTTATTTAACCACCAGAGGTTTCCTCATGAAAAAGAATCTGATTTTTGCAGCATGCACTATTGTTTTGGCCTGCGCGTGCCAAGACCAATCAAACAAACCAAAACCACCAGAGCGCCAACAACAAGGCGGATGTTGCGAAAAAGAGAAGCCCCAAGCGCCTCAGCAACAAACAGTCACCCAGACGCCATCTGCAGCTCCTCAACAGCAGACACCCGCTGTTGCCTCTGCTCCCGAAGCCAAAGTAGAAAAGAAGTAACCTTTACGAGGCAGACCTTCGGTTTGCCTCGAATTCCAACAGACGTCGCTTGATCTCTAACGAAAACGCAAAGCCTCCCAACGATCCATCCGCTTGAAGAACCCGATGACACGGGATGAAGAGGGGGAAGGGATTGTAATGGCATGCGCCGCCGATAGCGCGGGCTGCTTTGGGTCGGCCGCAAAATTGGGCTAACTCTCCATAACTAACGGTCTGGCCAAAGGGAATTTGCTGCATGGCCGCGAGCGCCTCGCGCTGAAAAGAGGTGCCGGAGATGGGAAGGAGAAAAGGGGCGTGGATCCCTTTCGCATAGAGAGTGAGCCAGTCGAGGATGGCTGGGTCATCGTCGAGGCAGATGAAGCTATCGCTGAGAGAGAGGCGCGATGCGGCGATCGCGCCTTGAATGCGCTCTATTTGAACGGTGACTCCAGGGCCTTTATCGAATTGTCGTTTCATCGAAGTCGGCGATCACCTTGTCACGTAGATCGAGGTTTTGGAATTTTTCTGCAGAGACCGATTGCCCTTTGAAGAACCATTCAGTATCTGTCGTCTCTTCGCTATAGAGCTTCGTAGAGCCATGTTTTTTGTCGTGGCGCCACTCGATTTCTGCGGTGAGGTTGCCGAGATCGTCAAAGTGAGATTCGGTCCCATGCTTTTGGCCATGGATGTAGGGAATGACAGCAATCTTAGAGCCGTTGCGGTAGATGATTTTCAATCCCTCGAGGACGCCATGATCCCAATTGAGCTCCATCAACGGTTTGCCGGAAGCGGTGTATTTGAGTTGCTGGCCGTGGAGCTGGTAATCGTGGTAGGGAGAGATGGTATGAATGGCGCCGTTGGGATGGTAGGTTGTGCGTGTGGCGATGATTCCGTTTTGAATGTGATCGCGCGAGATGAGCAGCCCTGTCCGATCCCGTTTGATCCGGTCTCCAAAGCCCTCTTCTACGTTTGCTTCGAGTTCATGCTCGGCGGTGAAGTATTTCCCTTCGATGAGACTCTCATCGTCATATTCTTCGATGCTGAGAGGAACTCCTTTGTCATCCCAAAGGGTGATCACTGTACGATGATCGGGTTCGTAGATCTCTTCGCGGATCGGCATGCCGGCTGCGTCGTTGACACTCTCTTTGAGAAGGGTTCCTTGATCGTAAACGAGGAGCTTTTCGACGATGTTGCTATGGGGGAAGCTGTAGGTCGTCGGGCCGTGCGGCTGGCCACTCTCATAGGTGCGGGTGACTTTGACGCCGTTCTTCAGCATGGTGACCACTTGTCCCGCTTGCTCACGCGCCTCCCACTCCTCTGCGGAGGTCTCAAATCCATATTTATGGACGAAGATCTGCGAAACCACCTGATCGGTGGAGCTGGTGGTTTGGCAGCTTGCGAAAATCAAAGAGCCGAGTAAGAGAAAGTGATATCCTTTCATAGGAAAACCTCATTAAAAAACGAGGTTAAACAATACGGATTCATTTAGCAAGAAATTTTCTAATCTGCTCCATCATTTTCGCGTGTTCGCTTTCCACTTCTTCAAAAGAGATGGTCTTGCGGTTGTCGCGATAGGTGAAGCGGAAGGTGGCGTTTTTGTGATCGCTTCCTGCGGGATGATAGAGGTCGATGAGTTCGATGGTTTCTAAGAGGGGGGAGTGGAGCGCGGCGCTCGCTTGGAAAATCGTTTCGATCGCCATTTGGGGAGCGAGAGTGAGAGTCGCGTCGCGCTCCGATGCGGGAAACTGCGGCAAGGGAGTCATCTTGACTGCGCTCTGTTTCAGTTTCATCAGGTGGAGCAAGTTGAGTTCGGCGTAATAGACGCGCTGGTCAATATCGAATTTTGCGAGGAGATTGGGGTGCACTTCTCCCAGCGAGCCGACGATGAGATCTCCCACATGGATATCGGCTTGTCTTCCCGGGTGGAACGAGAGATGATTCGAAGGGACGAAAGCGCCTTTGATCAGACTTTCGACGAGCCCTTTCAAATCGAAAAAGTCGACGTCAGTCCCTTTGTGACTCCAGTGAGGAAGCGCTGCTTTGCCGGTGAGGATGAGGGCCACCATGGGGATTTCAACGATTTCTTCTTTTTGGAGAAAGTGGATCCGCCCGATTTCAAAGGCGGAGATCGAAAGATTTTTCTGATCGAGATTGCCCTTCACTATTTGCAACAGACCGGGAAGAAGCGAGGTGCGGAGAACGGAATACTCTTCCGACTTGGAATAGGTGGCCCGCAAAAACTCCATCGAAGGGGGCGTGACTTGCCGGGCGATTTCTCCGAGTTTGGCGCTGATCAGATCGCAGGTCAAAAACTCGAATAAGCCCACTCCCACCAGTTGACGCTGCAAATCCCTTTCAAATAGATAGACAGGATCGTCGGGAATCGAGGAGGTGGCGCAGCGGGGCGTGCTCCGATCGATATTGTTGTAGCCATAGATCCGGGCGATCTCTTCGACCAAATCGATCTCTTCTGTGATGTCGGAGCGATAAAGAGGCACTTCGACCTGATCTTGTTTTGTTTTAAAGCCGAGCCGTTGGAAGATCTCTTCCATTTCGGTCACAGAGAGTTTAGTGCCGAGCCAGTGGTTCACCTTTTCGGGGCGATAGCGGATCGTTTTGGGAGTGAAAGGGCTCTTCTTCAGATCGACGCCTCCTTTCAAGGTGCCTCCGATCAGTTGGCAAGCCTCGTGCAGCGCAGCTTCGATGCCGACTGGATCGACCCCTTTTTCAAAGCGCTGCGAGCTCTCGGAGCGGAGCGCCATTTGCTTCGACGTATTGCGGATCGAAATAGGGTCAAAATAGGCTCCCTCTAGCAGCACGCGCGTGGTCTTTTCAGAGACCGCGCTATTCGCTCCGCCCATGATCCCAGCTACGGCCACCGGTTTTAGCGCATCGGAGATGAGGAGCGCGCCGGCGGGGATCTCCCTTTCGACGCCGTCGAGACAGAGGAACTTCTGCGCCGTTTTAGAAGGTCCTATGGAGAGATTCCCCTCTAACAGATCATAATCAAAGGCGTGGAGCGGCTGTCCTGTTTTCATCATGATGTAATTGGTCGCGTCGACCACATGGTTGATCGATTTCACTCCGCACAACTCGAGTTGCTGTTTGAGCCAATCGGGAGAGGAGCCTACTTTCACCGCTTCGATCAATCGGCACATATAGCGCGGGCAGAGAGAGAAGTCGCGGAGGGCTACCTGTTTTTCCAGTGGGTGCAGGGGCGGGGTTTTCTGCGGGGGTTGTTTGAGCGGAAGTTGGAGCGCTGCGGCCAATTCGCGCGCAATGCCCAATGCGCTCATGCAGTGGCCGAGATTTGGGGTCAAAGAGAGCTCAAACACGGGATCTTCGCCCGACACATGATCGACCTCGATGCCGAGCAAGGTGAGCACTTCGCTGATTTTCGCCGCTGGCAAATCGAGCGCAACATAGGACCGAATTAGAGAGAGAGGTAGCTTCATGGGGACAGTTTAATCTTTTCAAATTTTGTCCAAAAGAGTATTTTTTCTTCATGATCACAAAAAAATTTCGTCTACTTGCGATCGCCCTCATTTTTAGCGGGGCGCTCAACATCGGGTTCCTCGCTGCGTTTGCCTACTTCATGCTCAAGGATGCGACTCCTTCGCTGGCGATCGCAAGGCCCCATAAAAAAGGCCCCGAAATCTCCACCAATGGGCAGCTCGTGGGAACCATGTCCCATCTCACCTTTCGGGAGCTCGTCAGCTTTCTCACCAACCGGGAGCTGATCGAAGAGGGGTATACGAAGCGCGATCTGGCCGTCGCCTCCCTCGTTGCCTTCCACCACTTCAACCTTGAAAAAGCTCTGGCCGCGCCTCCCGCCCAAGTGCGCGTCCTCTCTTTGCCCGGAGATCAGAAGATCGAGATCTTCCCCGGTCTGACTGAGGATCAATTCCAAGCCATCATCCGCTTCGCCTACCAGGAGAAGTGGCCCCTCACGGCAAAAGGGCTCTTCTGCCTCCTTCAGAAATGGGAGACCCCCCGCGATGAAAGCCTCGAACAGGCCTTTATGCTCACCCCCGAATTTTACGCCGTGCAACTCCTCTTTCAGAAGACGGAAGCGCCCCAAGAACCCTCCCTCCTTCTCTCCCTTCTCTCCGAGGGAAATTGGGACCTTTTAGACCAGTTTGCCCATGACCAAGCCCAGACCCTCGATTTTTCGAACGACCAGCGGCGCCGCTTCCTCCTCAGCTACCTCTCGCTCCACTCCTCCACAGCCGCCCAGCTCCTCCTCCGCACCGACTTTCTCTACGCCCTCAAACGGCTCGAGGATCGGGGCATTCTCGATCTCCTCACTCTCTTGAAGCGACAGAGCGAAGAGGGGACCCGTTTTTGCCTCGAGCTCCTCCGCTCCTCCCGCAGCGACGCCATTTGGCAGGCCGCTGCCCTCACGCTCTACACCTACGCCGGAGAAATGCCCACCGCCCCCATCGACCCCAAAGCCGTTCTCGCCCGCTTTGCCCCCACTCCTGCGGCAGCCCCCTCTCCCGAACCCATCGTTCCCGGTCGCTTTCATGTGGTCAAAGATGGAGAGAGCCTCTGGAAGATTTCGCGGCAGTATAAAGTCAAAGTCGACGATTTGGTGAAGCTCAACGGCCTGGAGAAAGACTCTCTCTTCCCCGGCATGACCCTCAAACTCCCTCACGGGACTGGATCTGAACCGCCCCGATGAAGGGGGTGGCAGCGACAGACGCGCCGCAGAGCGAGCCAACAGCCGCGCAGCGCCCCGTGTTTTGTCACCGCCTCGATCGCATACTCGGAGCACGTGGGGAAAAAGCGGCAACAATGCCCCACAAACGGACTCAACGCCGCTTGATAAAGGCGGATCAACCCTAAAACAATCCTTTTCATGAGAAAGAGCATATGAAATTCGAACAATTCCTCAAAGACTTTGTCCCTCTCGTCGCCCGCAAGACCAAGCAGCTCAATAAAGCCTATTGGATCCTAGAGACCACCGGCTCTCCCGATGCGGCTGACCTCAAAGCCGATCTCGACACCGAGCTTCGCTTTCTTTTTAACGACCCCGCCACCTATCAAAAGCTCCTTGCCTGGGACAAAGAGCCCCTCGATCCTCTCTCTAAGCGGCAGCTCAACATCCTCATCCGCGCTTTCAAGCAAAACCAGATCCCCAAACCCCTTCTCGAAGAGACGGCTCAAAAAGAGGCCGCCCTTTCTCAAAGCTACGCCACCTTTCGTCCCGAACTCGACGGGAAAAAACTCTCTGAAAACGACATCCGTAACCTCCTCAAAACTGAAACCGATCCCGCGCGGCGTAAAAAGGCCTGGGAAGCCTCCAAGCAAATCGGTCCCGTCCTCGCTCCTCAAATCCTCGCTCTCGTCCATCTCCGCAATCGCGCCGCCCAATCGCTCGGTTATCCCGACTATTTCCAAATGCAGCTCGATCTGCAGGAAGTCGATCCCCAATGGCTCCTCAAAACCCTCGATGAACTCTCTCTCAAGTCGGACAGCGCCTATCTCTCCATCCTCTCAGAAATTGAGCAAAAGCAATCCCAACGCTTTGGCGTTCCCTCCTCCGCACTCGGCCCCTGGGCTTGGAGCGACCCCTTCTGCCAAGAAGATCCCCTCGACACTCATGAACTCGACCAACTCGTCGACGGCGTCGATATTGCCCAAACCAGCCTCCAGTTCTATCAGCAAATGGGCATCGACGTGCAGCCCATCCTCGCCCGCAGCGACCTCTATGAGCGCCCTGGCAAGAACCAGCATGCTTTTTGCATGAATCTCGACCGCGAAGGGGATATCCGCACCCTCAACAACGTCACTCCCTCCATCAAATGGCTTGAGACCGTCCTCCACGAACTCGGTCATGCCATCTATGAGCTCGGCTTTGACGCCCAGCTCCCCTGGCTCCTTCGCGAGCCGCCCCATATGATCCCCACCGAAGCCATGGCCCTCATCGCTGGCCGGCAAGCCTACCGTTCCGAGGCTCTCGCTCATCTGATCGGTCAACAAAAAGAACCCCTTCGAAAAAAAGCCGATAAGAGCAGACGCCGCCGCCAGCTTATCTTCAGCCGCTGGGTTCTCGTCATGACCGCCTTTGAGAGCGAGCTCTACCGCGACCCCACTCAAGACCTCAACCGTCTCTGGTGGAGCCTCGTCGAAAAGTATCAGAAGATCCGTCCGCCTCAAAATCGTCAAACCCACTCCGACTGGGCCGCCAAATATCACATCGGCCTTGCCCCCGTCTATTACTTCAGTTATCTCCTCGGCGAGATGTTTGCCTCCGCCATTCAAGAGGCTATCCTCGATCACTCTGGCACAACCGCCCTTACCACGCCCCAGGCTTGGCAATTTCTGCAATGAAAACTCTTTCAACCCGGCAATCGGATTCCCTGTTTTGAGCTCATAGAGCA
>CAYNWC010000044.1:0-9334 GCA_964400805.1 uncultured bacterium
ATGGCGTGACGATGATCTTCTTCGTGGCGATGGGATTTGTTTTTGGCCTGATCAACTACATCTTGCCCCTGCAGATCGGCGCGCGCGATGTGGCTTTTCCTTTTTTGAATAATTTGAGTTTTTGGTTCTTTGCCGTAGGAGCGGCTTTACTGATCGTCTCGCTGATGATCGGCAACTTCTCGGGAACGGGTTGGGTCGCTTATCCTCCCCTTTCAGAATTGGAATATAGTCCCGGTGTGGGGGTCGACTATTGGCTCTGGAGCATTCAGATCTCGGGCGTGGGGACGCTCCTTTCCGGAGTGAACTTTTTGGTGACGATTCTGAAGATGCGCTGCCCTGGCATGACGCTGATGAAAATGCCCCTCTTCGTTTGGTCGGTTTTAATCACGCTGGTTCTCATCGTATTCGCGTTTCCCATTTTGACAGCTACATTGGGGATGTTGAGTCTAGATCGCCTCTTCGGCATGCACTTTTTTACCTCCGGCGTGGGAGGCAACCCGATGATGTATATCAACTTGATCTGGGCGTGGGGCCATCCGGAAGTGTATATTCTCGTTTTGCCGGCCTTTGGCATTTTCTCCGAAGTAGTCCCCGTCTTCGCGCAGAAGCGGATCTTCGGCTATGTGTCGATGGTGTGGGCGATGGTGGCGATCGCCTTCCTTTCATTCATCGTATGGCTCCACCACTTTTTCACCATGGGAGCCGGCGCGAATGTGAACGCCTTCTTCGGCTTTATGACGATGATCATCGCCGTGCCGACGGGAGTTAAGATCTTCAACTGGCTCTTCACTTTAGTGCGGGGAAAAATTCTGTTCACTACGCCGATGCTCTGGTTTTTGGGCTTTGTGGTGATCTTTACGATCGGGGGAATGGACGGGGTTTTGATGTCATTGGCCCCGGTCGATTTCCAAGTGCACAATAGCCTCTTCCTCATCGCCCATTTCCACTCGGTGATCATCGGAGGCGTGGTCTTCGCCCTCTTTGCGGGCTTTACCTACTGGTTCCCCAAGATGTTCGGCTTTAAACTGAATGAGCCATATGGGGAGAATGCATTCTACTTTTGGTTCTTTGGCGTTTTATTCGCCTTCATCCCTCTCTATATTCTCGGCCTGATGGGGGCTACGCGTCGCCTCGATCATTACGATAGCTCTACGGGCTGGGCGCCTCTCTTCATGGTCGCTGCTTTTGGCGCTCTTCTCGTCGCCGTGGGGATCGCCTACCAAGTGATCCAGCTCTTCGTCAGCATCCGCGATCGGGAGAAGAACCGCGACACGACGGGCAATCCGTGGAATGGGCACACTCTCGAATGGACCACTTCCTCGCCGCCTCCCTTCTATAATTTCGCAGTGATCCCCCAGGTGGGCGAAAAAGCCCGTTCTTCCCCTTACGAGGAGATCCATATGCCCAAAAATACCTCGCTGGGCCCTCTAGTGGGCGGCTTTTCGTTCCTCTTTGCCTTTGGGGTCATTTGGCATATCGTTTGGCTTGTCTGCGTCAGCGCCGTAGCCATGCTCGTCTGTTTGATTTGTCGCCTGTTCGATCGGCATACGGATACCTACGTTTCTGTGGAAGAAATCACTCGTATTGAGGGAGAGCGATGAAAACCGACTTTCCCGACACCCACCACGATCCGACCTCTCTGACTCTATTTGGCTTTTGGGTCTATTTGATGACCGACTTCATCCTCTTTGCGACCCTCTTTGCCTCCTATGCGGTGTTGCACACTAGCACCGCCGACTTCTTTCACTTGCCCTATGCCCTCACTGAGACCCTCATTCTCCTCACCAGCAGTTTTTTCTGCGCTCTCGCTCTGCTTGCAGTCCACCGCAATAACCGAAGAACAATGACCGCTTGCTTTGCGCTCACCTTTCTCTTAGGGCTCGCCTTTCTCGGGATGGTCATCGGGGAATTCACCAGCCTCACGCGGCAAGGAATCACCTGGCAAACCAACGCCTCTCTCTCCGCCTATTTCACCCTCATTGGAACGCACGCCCTCCATATCTTCTTCGGGCTTCTCTTCATGGCTCTCTTCGTCATTCAAGCGCTGCGCGAGCGGCTCATTCCGAAGACCATTCGGCGATTGACTTGCCTTAGCCTCTTCTGGTTTTTCTCCTACGTCGTTTGGATCTTTATGTTCACTATCGTTTACCTGGAGAGATCATGAATCAGGAACATCTGCCTCGCGTCCCTCCCCATTATGGAACGGCCCTATCCTACTTTTTCGGCTTTCTCGCCTCGCTGATCCTCACGTTAGCTGCCTATTTCTCGGTGACGCAGGCTCTCTTTTCGGGCTGGGTCTTGAAGCTCGTCGTAGCCGGGCTCGGCCTTCTCCAGGCGTGGGTGCAGTTCGGCCTCTTCTTTCACCTCACCAAAGAATCTAAACCCCGCTGGAATTTGATCGTCTTCCTCTTCACCATCATGGTCACCCTCATCTTGGTCTTTGGCTCCATCTGGATCATGAACAACCTCAATTACAACTTGATGGGATCACAGTGATCCGCACCTACTATCTCCTCACAAAGCCGGGCATCATTATGGGGAACTTGATCACCACCGTCGGTGGTTTTGCCCTCGCCTCCCGCGGCCATATCGACCCGTGGCTCTTCCTTGCAACGCTCACTGGCCTAGGACTCATCATCGCCTCGGCGTGCGTATTCAACAACTACATCGATCGGGAGGCCGATCGGAAGATGGCCCGAACCAAACACCGCGCTCTTGCGAAAGGGCTCATTTCCGGTCCAAAAGCCCTCTTCTTCGCCCTTTTCATGGGCCTCATGGGTCTTTTGGTTCTCTCCTTCTTTACCAACTTTCTCGCTGTCCTCGTCGCTGCGATCGGCTTTTTCATCTATGTCGGCCTCTACAGCCTTTGGAAATACCGCACCACGTACGCCACCCTCGTCGGAAGTATTGCAGGCGCCATCCCCCCTGTCGTTGGCTACTGCGCGGTGAGCCACACCTTCGACTTCGGGGCTGCGCTCCTCTTCATGATCCTCGTCTTTTGGCAGATGCCCCATTTCTTCGCCATCGCCCTTTACCGGCTCAACGATTATGCAGCCGCTTCGATTCCCGTATTGCCTCTGCAGCGAGGCAATTACGCCACGAAAGTGCAGATGCTCCTCTACGTCATCGCCTTCGCGATCGCGACTCTTCTTCTGATTGCTTTTGGCTATACCGGCGTTGCCTATCTGATCAGCACCCTCGTCCTCAGCGCCGCTTGGATCTATCTTAGCATTCAAGGGTTTAGAACTAAGAATGATCAACTTTGGGCGCGCCAGATGTTTCGCCTTTCCCTCGTGATCATTACGATTCTTTGCATTATGATCTCCGTCGACGCTGTTTGAATCTATCCGAAAATTTTACTCGGATAGGTTCTTAGATTGCAGAGATATGCGGAAACTGCTACCAGGATAAATAAAGAGAGGATCTATGCACCAATTTTCAGAAGATCGTGGGTATCAAGCATTTCGGATTTTGCAATTCACATTCATTATCGCACCCCTGCTGGCTGGGTTGGATAAGTTTTTCTACCTTCTCACCAATTGGTCGCAGTACCTCTCTCCGCTGGTGTTGCAGATGATCCACTACCACGATCGGGGCTTCATGATGCTCTGCGGCGTCATTGAGATTATCGCGGGCATTGGGGTTTGGTTCAAACCGAAGATTTTTTCCTACATCGTTTGCCTGTGGCTTTTGGGCATCATCCTCAATCTCTTGCTCACCGGAGGATATTTCGATATCGCCCTGCGCGACCTGGGTCTCTTTCTCTCTGCTTTGGCACTGGGCCGACTCAGCATGAAATATGCTCACTAATCAAAAAATATAGCGCAAGATCAGTTCTGCCTCATCCTGGAAGACAGGGAAAGCGGTAACGAGCCCTCTTTGGTAAGAAACGGAACAAGAAAAGTGTCTTCCAAAACCTTTTGTTAAGTTGATCGCCGCGGGAATAAACCACTTTTTTTCTCTCACATCATACTGAGCTTCTGGCGAGAGGACGAGGGCCCAATCCTTTCCGAATCCATAGACGAATACAGGCTGAAGGTAAAGAATCTGAAAAGAGCTTCGATCTTTGTGACCGGCGAAGCTAAACTCATATTTACAAAGAAAAGCCAGCCAAGATCCTATTCCTAGCTGGGGAAAATCCCATTTCACTCCTGCCATAGGGCGGGCTGCGTATTTTCCCGTCCCGAGATCGGGCTCTTGAGCTGTAGGAAACGTGAGTTCCGAGCCAAAGCCGACAGTGACTCTTTTTGCTTCATCGAGAGCTGGCGTGACGAAAAAAGCTCTCGTCAGCAGATCGGCTAGTCCCTGTTCTCTAAGAGGCGTCATTTTTACTTTCGTTTGCGCCCCCTCGGTTTCTGGCGCAACGACGATTCCATCTTCTCCTATAGAGATGAGTTCTTGTTGTTTTCCCCACAGCCACATGTAAGGGATATCTAAGCGCAAATAGAGTTGCCAATTTTGAGGAAGAGCCGTTGCGCTGTCCAAGCGAGCATAGACCACCACATCCTGCAGTTCAAAAGCTAGGTTCTGGTACTTTGCATGAAGCTCAACTTGATTTTGTACGCCAAAATCGGCCCAAACAATTGTCAATGGGAGTAGGAAAAACCAACACTTAACCATTCTGGGTCTAACCTAATCATATCTTCCGCTAAATTTGCAACGTTGACAATTTTCTTCAAGGGGACATAAACTACTTCCTTTCGGTCGGTCGATGAGTGCAAAATCTTACGAAGATCTAATTCACTCAGTTTCTGTTCGCTACACAGATAAAATTAAGCAAATTTGCGCTCCCCTATTTCACTGTTTAAACATCACTCATTTCTGGTATTGTAAGATCGATCATCGAGGCGACTATTCCTTTATAGGAAGCCATCCGGGTTGGTGCGAGCTTTTTGCTGCGGAAAAACTCTATCTCAAATATTCCTATCTCCGACACCCCCAGTTTCATCAGAGTTCTGTTCATTTAATCAAAAATCCAAAGGACCCTTCCCTTTCAGATGTTTTAACCTCGTGTAAAGATCGCTTTTCGATGCAGTGTTTGCTTTCCGTCATCAATAAAGATGAAGACGGAATCGAAGAATTTGGGTTTGCCTCTCCTTCCGATTCCGATGAACAAATCTCTTTGCTGATGAATGAACTTCCCTTGCTCCGTCTATTCGTGAAAAAATTTTGGGAAGAAAATCCATTTTTGCGCAAAAAATTCGATGACCATTCGGTCAATATTGGAAAGCTCATTGGACCTCATTTTTACGAGCCCTTTGCTACCCCTGTAAATAAGAAATGGCTCTTACAGAAAATGGGGTCTAATATCAACCTATCCGCCGGAGAAGTGGAGGTTTTAAAATTCATGCAGAAAGGCTTGTCAGCGCGGCAAATTTCCACCCAAGTTTTTCGCTCTATCCGCACCATCGAACACCGCATTGAAAAAATGAAAGAGAAACTCGACTGCCTTTCAAAAGCGGAGTTGATCCAAAAAGCAAGTGAGCTTACCTCTTTCGGATTGCTATGAGTTATATCATTCGCTCCATGGCTGACTCCGATGTCGATACGGTCTATGGGTATTATAGAAAAATAGGTTGGGAGGGGACGCAGAGCGAATGGATGGGGCATATCCGTTACGCCAAAGGTTCCTCATCGGTTGTTACTTGTCAGGACCGGGTTGTTGGAACTGGTTTGGCTCTGATATTTGGGTCAAAGGTGCGATTAGCGGGCATTTTCATTGAAGAAGAGCATCGCAATCAGGGCCTTGGCAAAAAACTGACACAGAGGCTCGTGCTCCAATGCAAGGAGCGGGGAGCTGCCCAGATCGAACTAGAGGCGACTGACCTGGGGAAGCTCGTTTACGAAAAACTGGGCTTCAAAGCGCAGGACCAGGTCCTTTCTTTTGTCCTCCCTCTTTCTCCTCCTGCCAAGCGAAATCCATCCATGCTTTGTAGCGAGGCCGATCTGGAGCGAATTGAGCAGATGGATCGGGATGCTTTTGGAGCCTCCCGCGGCGCTTACATTCGAAAAGCATTTCAAGACAGCCGAATCTTTGTTTCAAAGGAAAAGGAACTCATTCGAGGATTTATGATTTGCACAGAGCTAGAACAAAATGAAATGCGGATCGGTCCTTGGGTTCAGACAACAGAAGAGGGGGCTTCTGATTTTTTCACCCATGTCCTTGAGGAGATCTCCTTTTTAAAAAAGAGTAAGGTTGTTATTCATGTATTGGAAACAAACCGTTTTTTAGTTTCGTTATTAAATAATCTCGAATTTAAAGTTAAAGAAGAAAGCACACGCATGCAGTTGGTAAATGAAGCGCCGAAGCCCTCCTATTTTGCCCTTTGGTCTTTAGATCTGGGTTAAATATCTTTTTCCAAGGTGACTTCATCCGAGTGGCTTTCGAATCCGAGATTTCGCCAAAAACAGACAGCATCAATGGCCTCTTTCATCGTAAAGACGAAAGTTCTTTGGATTCCCCGTTCGAGAAAGCGGGCGAACATTAGATCGACCAATGTTTTCCCAATTTTTTGCCTTCGAAAAGAGGGGTCCACTGCTAAATGATTGATGGTGCCTCTCAGCCCCAGCGTCCCGCCTAAAATGGCGCCTACGATTTTTCCTTCATGAAGAACGGCGTAACCGAAAAGCTGCTTCGTTTCGATCAGGCTCTCTAAGAGAGACTTGTTGGACCAGGAGCAGAAGGCAACCGTTGGAAACGGCGTGAAGTAGTCGATGAGGGCCTGGAGGTCTATTTCCTCCAGGCTGTGAATCGCAAGCGTAGGCATCCTATCGCTCCACGTAGTAGGGAGATCCTGGAAGAGAGAAAGAGATAGCGAGGATATCGCGATGTCCCTGTTTCCCTTTTGCCCGGATTGGAGACACGTAGTGCTTCATCTTCCGATCCTCGAGATAGAGAGCGTCTAGCGGCGTTGAAAAAGTCGCTGAAACAAGAGGCTTCTCCTCGTAGGTGTAGACGGAGCTTTCTCCTCCTAATAGATTGTCTGTTTTACCGATGAAATGGACGCCGGCAAACGGGTATCCATCTGAGTGGATCCCTTCGGGTGTTACAGGAGTTTCCAGGTCTGCCCCAACGACGATTCGGATCATGTGGATTTGACAGATCCATTTTTCATTCAGGTATTTTTCCTCGATGGGCAGAGACAGGAAGTCCTTGGCCACCAGATCGATGAAAAAGGGGTTGGAGTAGACCACTGCATCGACGTCTTCAAAATCGCGTTTTTTCCCGCCGACATAGGAGTTCATCTTTAGGCTTTGGAAGTAGGGGACATGGTTGCACCTTTGCAGGGAGCCGTTTTTGGGATCGAAGAAAAAGTCGCTGTATTTTCGTACCCGGTAGCAACCTTCCTTTCCTTTATAATAGGGATCTGGCCCTAAATGGTTCCAACAATCAGCCAAGGCAGCAAATGAAGCGAGGCCATCTTTGTTGAGTTTGAAAAAATCTCCCTTTTTGAGTGAATAGCCCGTTTCTATAATTTCTCGTTTGACGAGCTCTTGATCAAATTGGACAAACGTAGTTTTTGTTGCTGTGGATAACATATGAACCTCTTGTTTAGTAAAGAAAGTTCAATGTAACAGGAGGGGCGCAGGCTGAGGAAGGGTACTCCATACCCATTATTAACCCGTGAAAAGCAATCCTTGCTCTGAATTTTTTTTTGTTATAAATATAGCAAAGCCTTTAAGGATGAATTCAATGATCAGAAGTTTGTTGTGCACAGCTCTTATTCTATCTGTACCGATTTTTTCCTTCTCCTTGAGCAGGTCTCAAGCCGAAGAACCTCGTTGCCATAGTTTAGCCCCCACAGAGCTTAAAAACCCGATCACCACTTCTATCGATGCGTCCTTCATTTACTGGTACGCTGGTGAAGAGGGACTGCCCCTTGCTGTAAATGGTGTCTTTAACGACGATGGCGAATTCTTCCCAATCAATACGGGAACTATTTTCCAATCATTCGATTATAAGCCGGGATTTAAAATAGGAGTGGCAGTCGCTCAATGCCAAGAGTGGATGGCTCGTGCTGAATATACCTGGTACCGCGCACAGAACCATACGACAAGCGGAGCTCTCCTTTCTGGTACAATACCTGCTGCTGGAACGAATACAAGCGGCTCTGCAGTTTTGGATCCAGGCGGGTGGTTTTTGCAGGCGCCTTATGGTCCTTCCCTTTCTTCGACCTGGCATTTGGCCATGGATCTCATCGATGCCGTTGCAGGGCGTCCCTTTCACCAGGGGAAATGCCTCACTATTTCTCCCTTTGGAGGACTTCGAACGGCTCTCATCCGTCAATCGATCACTGTCTCTATGACCACATCAGAAGCTCTTGGTTTTATGTCCTTCAGTTTCTCTCCTCCTGAGATCCTCTCGTCGCGCAATCACTCCAATTCCTGGGCGATTGGTCCTCGAGCGGGTTGTGAGGGGAAATGGCTTCTTCCTCAGGGTTTCTGTCTTGAGGGGGTTCTTGCTGCCAGCTTGCTTTACACGCGATATACGAGCGTCAAACATAGCGAGGACCCTGTTTCCGCCACGTACAATGCGGGTCCCTACATTGCATTCTATAATGATTATAACTGCCTGCGTCCCGAACTTGACCTAGGTATCGGCTTTGGTTGGGAGCGCTGCTTTCGTGGTTCCTATCATGTCGATTTCTCCGCGAGTTATGATTTTATGATTTTCTGGGCGCAGAACATGATGCGCAAGCTGATCGACGACACTTTCACAGGTTCAGCCATTCCCGCCTCAGATCTCTTTCTGCATGGCCTGACGCTATCTGGCAGCTTCCGTTTCTAAGGGTTGAGGTGTTTCTTAAGTTGTTGAAGGTTAATTTGTTGTCAAATTTTTGAGAGGTTGCTTCTTTTGATTTAACTGTTCAACATTTCCGTCTGTTCAATATATATTGAACAGTGTAATATAGTGAACAGTAGGGGTTCTCAATGAAAGGGCGTTTCCTTGTAAGTTCCAATGAAGATCCAACAGAAGGGAATGTCTATGCAGACAAATCTTCCCTCGTCCTTGATTGGCTGCTACGTATTGGGCTTTCCAAGGAGCGTTTCTCATTGAGAGAAGTTGCTAAAGAAGCGGGAGTGAGTCTCGGTCTGGTCCAACGTGTTTTCAGTATTCTAGTACTGAAAGGCCTTCTACAAGTTGAAGGAATAAGAACTTCCAAGAGATTTTCCTTTAACAAACCAAAAGAGCTTCTAGAGAGCTGGCTAGAGTACTATAGCATCGTGAAAAAATGCAAAATCAGAACGTATCGTTCTGCTCTTTCTGGAAAGTCAGAGTGGTTCAAAGCATTGAAGCAATCCGGACTCAATCAAAACGCAATCCTGGCTCTTC
>CAYNWC010000045.1:0-9314 GCA_964400805.1 uncultured bacterium
GACGCCTTTAAGGAAAGAAAGATCGAGAAAAAAGACTGCGAACCATTCACTGAAAAATTCCTCCAAGCAGTCGCCTCTCTGCATCGCTTAAAAATTCTCCATCGAGATATCAAAATCGATAATATTCTATTTCGCCGCAAAAAGGGGCAATTCAACATCTGTCTGACCGATTTTGACATGGCATACACGAACGGTGGAGTAAAACAGTGGTGTGGAACACCCGCTTATATGCCACCTGAATATCTCGCATCCCTTGGACAAGAGCTGAGTGAGAAAACCGACGGTTGGGCCCTGGGAAAAATTCTTCTGACTCTCTGGTGCCCAACAAGTGACTTTTACACGGCGGAAATGTCAGATCAAGAAATTTTCGCAGATTTAGCCCGGATTAGCCGCATGCCTCCCGAACAGGCCCAAAAAGAGCTCCTGCCAGAACCAGACGATGACCCCACAAGGATATTTACGCTCATCTATCGCCTGCTCCAAGTGGATCCCAAAAAGCGGTTCACTCCTGTACAAGCGCAACGCTATTTTCTAAAACAGGTAAACATTGCACAAATCGCTCCTCCATGGTATGAGGAGGAGGAAAAGAGGTAACATATGGTTCATCCATTAGCTGTCCCCGTCGTCGCACTGGTCGCCGGCATCTTGATCTTGATTTTCCCCGAGTTGCTCAATCTGGTCGTCGCGATCTACTTGATCGCCATCGGCGTGATGGGCATCCTCGCCTGGTACTAAAGAATGCAGTGGCTGAGCCTCTTCGGCATTTGCCTGCTCGCCTTCACCGCTTTTCTCGATTTCACCATCGTGAATACGGCTCTTCCCTTCATCCAAAAAGGCTTTAGCCTCACGATCTTCCAGCTCCAATGGGTCTCAAACATCTTCTCGATTGTCCTAGGGATGACGATGGTTGTGGTTGGCAAATGCGCCGACCGGTGGGGCCGCAGAAAGCTCTTCTACTGGGGCATTGTGATCTTTGGCATCGCGTCGGGAGGCGCAGGCTTAAGCCCGAGCATCGGGATCATCACATTTTTCCGCGGATTACAAGCCCTCGGCGCCTCGATCGTCTTCATCACTTCAATGGCGCTCATCTCTGAAATCCATTCTGGAGAATTCCGCAACCGAGCCCTTGGGATCTACAGCGCTGTTACAGGAATCGGTCTCATGGTAGGCCCTTTTTTGGGCGGTTTGATCATCGGCCTACTCGACTGGCGCTGGGTCTTCTGGATCAATCTCCCCCTCATCATCATCGGCCTCATCTGTTGCCTGTTCAGTTTGCAATATCACCCCCACAAAACAGAAACTAAACCCATCGACGGAATGGGGCTCTTCCTCTTGGTCGTCGGTTTGGGAGCCCTCCTCTATGGAATCATCTCTATCGGAAGTCACGGCCCCCTCTCCTACCTCACCTGGTTCCCCTTGATCATCGGTATCGCTTTCTTGATCCTATTGATTCGATTCGATTTCAAAACGCACTCCCCCCTTCTCTACCTCACCCTCTTCAAAGACCCGTTGCTCGTCTTAGCCGTTCTCAGCTGCGCACTGGCGGGGATGGTCTCTTACATCCTGCTCTTTTTTGATCCTCTATACCTCCGCAATCTCCGTCAACTCTCTCCCTACGCCCTCAGCCTATGGATCTCGATCATCCCCGCCGCGCAATTGCTGATCTCCTTATCCTTTCCTCGTCTCCAGCGCTGGCTCAGCATCAAAAATCTCCTCTTCCTCTCCCTAACCATCGGTCTCATCGCCACCCTCTTACACCGACTTTTCGACGAAACAACTCCCCTCCCTTATCTCGCCATTCCCTTTGCCCTTCTCGGCATCAATTGGGGTCTCAGCAATACCGCTATGGCAAGCGCGGTCAATCAGAACGTCACGCCCCACCGCGTTGGAGAAGCCATGGGAACCATCGGCACGATTTGGAATGTGGCTGGCGCCATCTTCCTCGCTCTGAGCACGGTGATTTTCCATCGACAAGAGGCCCAATTTCTCCCCGCCTTCCATTCTGCTGTCGAATTCAATTTGGCCTTTATGGTAATAGTATTTCTATTCGCCCTATGGACAAGAAAGAAATTGCGCACATCTTAGACGAAATGGCCACCCTTCTGGAGCTGAAAGGGGAAAATCCCTTTCGCATCCGCGCCTATCGCAATGGCGCCCGCGCCGTCTTGAATCTGGACGGGGACCTCGCCGATTGGATCAAAGAGAATCGGCTCACCGAACAAGAGGGAATCGGCGACCACCTCGCGCAAAAAATTGCCGAACTCTTCAAAACAGGGCGCCTTCCCGAGTATGAAAAGCTCAAAAAACAAACGCCCCCCGGCCTTTTGACCCTCATTCAGATCCAAGGCCTCGGCCCGAAAAAAGTCAAAACGCTCTACCAAAAGCTCAAGATCCGCTCCATCGACGACCTAAAAAAAGCCGCAGAAAGCGGCAAAATCGCCAAGCTGGCCGGCTTTGGCGCCAAGACCGAGCAGAACATCCTCCTCGCTTTAGAGCACCGGGAGACCTACCAAAAGCGCTATCTTTGGTGGGATGCGAACGAGGTCGCCACGTTCCTTGTGGAAAAACTCAAACAGATCAAAGGGGTGAAAGAAGCCGCCGTCTGCGGAAGCTTACGCCGCTGCCTTGAAACCATTGGCGATCTCGATCTGCTCGTCGCCACCGACAATCCCAAACCGGTCCTCGATTGGTTCACCTCCAAAGCGCTCGCCGCTCAGGTGACTAGCAAAGGGGAGACCAAAGCGAGCATTCGCCTCCACAGCGGCATGCAAGCCGATTTGCGGATCGTCTCTCCCGACCAATATATTTTTGCCCTCGTCTATTTCACCGGCTCTAAAGAGCACAACATCAAGATCCGCACCCGTTCTCTCAAACGGGGCTGGTCGCTCAGCGAGTATGGGTTCGAGCCCGAGCGCAAGCGGATCGCCCGCCCCAAAGTGCGCACCGAAGAAGACCTTTATAAAGCCCTCGATCTCTCCTACATCCCCCCTGAAATCCGAGAAAACCTCGGCGAGATCGAAGCGGCTGAAAAAGGAGCCCTGCCAACCCTCATCGAAGAGAGCGACATCCGCGGCACATTCCACAACCACACCACCGCCTCCGATGGGCGGAGCACCCTCAAAGAGATGGTCGCCGCTGCGGAAAAAAGGGGATGGGAATATATCGGCATCTCCGATCACTCTCCCTCGAGCGTCCAAGCCAACGGCCTCAGCGAAGAGCGGCTCCGCGCCCAAATCCAAACGATCGAAGAGCTCAACGCCTCCAAGCAGTTCAAGCCCTACATCTTCGCGGGCACCGAGTGTGACATTCTCCCCGACGGCTCTCTCGATTTCTCCGACGCAATCCTCAAAAAGCTCGACTTCGTCATTGTCTCTGTCCACTCCACGTTGCGGCAAGATGAGAAGACGATGACGAAGCGGATCATCAAAGCGCTCGAACACCCGTTGACAACCATGCTCGGCCATCCAACGGGGCGCATCCTTCTTCACCGCGAACCCTCTAAAGCCAACCTCGCCAAAGTGATCGACGCCGCCATCGCCAATCACAAGATCATCGAGATCAACGGAACTCCGCAACGGCTCGATATGGAATGGAGGCTCTGGCGGCAAGCAGCTGAAAAAGGGCTTCTTTGCTGCATCAATTGCGACGCCCACGCCACTGATCAGCTCGCCTTCGTGCGCGCCGCCATCAACGTCGCGCGCAAGGGATGGCTCACCGCGAAACAGGTGCTTAACACCCGCTCCCTCAAAGAGAACAAGAAGTTTTTAAGACTCTAACTTTTCTCTGCGCGCTTCTAACTGATCGATTTTCTTTTGGATGAAGGCCGCTTTCTGCCGGTTTTCTTCTGCCAGCTGCAAGTGCCTGCGCGTCTCCAGCACGGCCTGTTGTTCAAACTGCAAGTATTCGGCCTGCGTTTCATGGCGCAGAGCCCGCGCCTCATATCCCCGTTTCATATCCTGCAGCTCAGAGATTTGTGAATCGATCACTTCGATCTCGCTGGATCGACTGACGGTATACCCCGAGGCCCCCCACAGGAGCACGAAGAAGGAAAAAGTGACCCAAAAGAGCTTCTTAACGTTCATAGGACTTTTTATTCCCATCTATAATGCAAAATGGATTAATATGAAAAGCATGAGAAAGTATTTTCTTTCTTTTCTTCTCGGTTTTGCACTCCTTTCGGGGGCCGATTTTCGCTTGCAGGAACGGATGCAGAAAGCCAAAAGCGGCGACTATGTCATCACGGAAATCAACAAGATGGTCACCCTCCTCACCGTCCGCTCTTTAACCGCCGACACCCTCGTCTTGGAAGAGATCACCGCCCCGCTGCAAAATCTAAAAAAACTTCCCGCCTCTTGGCCCGAGTGGGTGAAGGCGAAGGCCCCTGGCCATACCTCCTGGTCGATGTTAGAGATCGATCTCCACAACGGGCAAGTCGTCGAGTGCTATTCCTTTTCCCGTTCTGCCTGGATCCACCTCTCTCCTAAGGAAAGCCTCTTTGCCACCCTCCTCCATCTCCCTATGAAAAGACTCGACCCCGCTCACCGCCGCAAAATCGGCCCTCCTCCTCTTGCCGGGGAACCCGACTTCCGCAAAATTTGGGATCCCCCTCTCGTCTTTGAAGGGCAAAAGCTCGAAAACGTCTCCTTCGACGTGCTCGAAGCGACCTGGCCCTCCGACGGCAGCGAACTCGCAGGCCAAGACGTGTGCCTCTACTTCGATCGGGAAAAACGGTTTCCCTTCCCTTTCTGGATCCAAGTGGAGACCTCCCACGCGACAGCCGCTCTCCGCACCATCGATTCGGGCAAGAATTTGCCCGCCGTCTACCGCGCCCTTCCCCGCCGCGTTCCCGAATTCATCGGCCAGCCGCAAAAGACCGAAAAAGGACTTCGCCTTTCCCTTAAAAGTCCCAAATACTATCGGAAGTTTGAACTCTTTGCCGTCGACATCACCACGCGCGAAAAGCAGATCTTTCCTCTCACCCATTCCCTCATTCGCGGCGACGAAGAATTCCTGACCCTCGAGATCGACCAAGACGAGCTCGCCAAAACCCTCCAGTCGGACCATCGCTACACCTGGCTCCTTGTCCCCCAGGGCCATAGCGAATCCTACACCGAGTCCCCTAAATCTTTTCTTTGGAAAAATTAAAGAATGGCTTCTCTCTCTTATCATTCTCATCATTTTATCCTTTCCATCATTAAACTGGCTTGAGGCCTCACGCGTGTGCATCCCAGCAAATCAATGATAGGAATGATAAAATGATGAGAATGATAAAAAAAATAAAGCCCCCTCCACGTCGCAGTTGTGAACAGGTCTCTATAAAAAATCTTTAAAAACCGACACTTCAAATATAACCATCTCATTATCAATTACTTAAGGCGATTCCCTCAGAGACCTTAACAAACTGGAAGTCAGGCTGTTAGAGAGGTTATGAACAAATTTTCCACAGGACTTGATTTTTGAGCGGGCGGTGTATAAATTGGTTGGTATGATTCAAACTTTTTTCTCGTTACGACGATCGCACCGCACCTTCCGACAGATGGGACGCCTTTATCGCAGAAAAGGGAAAAGTCTCGATGCCTATACCCGCGACTCGATCCAAGCCTACTTGAAAAACCTGCAGGGCGCTCTTGTAAAGAAAGATCCAGCGGAAGCCCGACAGATCTCCCGCGAATTGGAGCAGATGGCGGGCAAATGGATGCCCAAAACAACCTTCGATAAGACAAGAGATTTTATTGGGGGGATTCTGTTCGCTCTGTTGGTCGCCGTTGTGATTCGGACGATGTGGTTCGAATTGTATACGATCCCGAGCGGCTCGATGCGCCCCACACTGAAAGAAGAAGATTATCTCGTCGTTTCCAAAACGGACTATGGAATCAATGTCCCGTTGCAAGAAAAACACTTTTACTTCGATGAGAAATTGGTCCAGAGAGGCTCGGTCGTGGTCTTCAACGGCGGCGATATGGATATCGAAGATGCCGACACGACCTACTTCTATTTGTTTCCGGGGAAAAAGCAATTCGTAAAACGATTGATCGGAAAACCGGGCGATACGATCTACTTTTATGGGGGACAAATCTACGGAATCGATCGGGAAGGACGCGAATTTTCCGATGCAGTGAAGGGCATTGAGCACATTCCTTTCATCCGCTTTGATGGGAAGGTAGAGACTCCCAATGGACCTAAAAATGGCTTCTTCAGCCCCGCGATCTTCCACCAGATGAATCAGCCCGTTGCCAAGTTAGCGGTGAATCAGATCGGAACGGTGGGGGGCGAGATGATCGGTTCCCGTTTCCGCCACTATAGCGATCTCTGGGGCATGAAGCACTACGCGATGGCCCGCTTGTTGACCCAAGAACAGGTGCAGCAAATCTATCCGAAAGAACGGGTTGAAGAGGGAATCCTCTATCTAGAACTGACGCATCATCCGACACTGCAAGGAGCTCAGCTAATCCGCGATGAATACAACCGGATCCGCCCTGAATTGGCCCATAGCGTTTCGCTGATCCCTTTGCAGAAAGAGCACCTGACTGAAATCGCAAAACACCTGACGACCTGTCGCTTTAAAGTGAAAGACGGAATGGCCTGGCGCTCGGGCTGGAATCCAAAAGGTCTAGAAGCCTATCTCCCCAAGCTGCCCGGCGTTCCCGATGGGACCTATGAGATCCAAGAGGGCAAAGCCTATCGATTGCCCTTCCCGACGATTCCGATCATCGGCCTCTTCACGAATGGGGTAACGAGAGAGTTGCCATCGAACCATCCGCTCTATAGCCAAGATCCCACACAGATCCAAAAGCTCTACAACTTAGGAATAGAATTCCTGAATCAATATGCGCCTGCGGCCAAAAATCAAAAAGCAATGCCATCACGCTACGCCTACTTTAGAGAGGGAGATCTCCACTTGCTCAATGCGCCAATTTTGAAGAGAGGAGATCCCGTTCTGACCCGCTTTGAACAGCGAGAAAAGGAAAAGGTCTCCGTATCGACGAGTCTCCATCCCTACCTTCCCTTTGCCGATCAGGGTCCTCCCTCTTTGGAAGAGATCCGCAAACACGGAGTTCAAGTGCCCGACAGGATGTACCTGGTTTTGGGCGACAATCATGCGATGAGCTCCGACAGCCGCCAATTCGGCTTTGTGCCCGAAGACAATCTGAAAGGGGGCGTGAGTTTTCTCTTTGCTCCGCCGGGAGAGCGATGGGGCCGTGTAGTCCAACCCGCTCAATCCTATGGGACAGCTCCCAATGTAACGGTCTGGACAGCCTTCTTCCTCGTCATGATCGGCTCTTCCCTCTATTATCGACGCAAATTGCGCGAGCCCTTGAAATTCTAACACCCTTCGGATAAAAGAAGGGGATGGACTACAACCCCTCTTCTTGGCCTCAACGCATTCAGATGGCGTTGATCGCTTTGGTGGCTACCGGAATCGCCCTTTACTTAGGCCTCTATCAATGGCACGTCATTCCCTGGGTCTGGGACCCTGTTTTCGGCGACGGCACGAAAAATGTGCTCACTTCTCCCCTCTCTCATGACTTCACACGGTGGATCCGGATTCCCGATGCGATGTTGGGCGTCTTCGCCTATTTCTCCGATGTGATCTTCGCCCTCGCGGGTTCAAAGAAGCGCTGGCAAGATCGCCCCTGGCTTGTCATTCTTTTTGGCATCGATGTAATCCCCCTTGGATGCGTCAGCATCATCCTCGTGATCCTCCAAGGACTCGTCGTCAAATCGTGGTGCTTTCTCTGTCTGATTACCGCGGCGATTTCCCTGACGTTGATCTTCCTGGCTTACGACGAAGTGCGCGCCAGTTGCCTCTATCTATCTGAGATCAAAAAGCGAAGCGATTGGAAGACAACTTGGTGGGCGTTTTGGGGTTATCCGAGCCCAGAGGCTCCAGCTGCCGGAGAAGCAGTCATCCAAAGGAGAGGTCGCTGATGTGGGCCCGCGTCTCTGAAATCCTCCTCGCTCTCTGGCTACTAGTCAGTCGATTTCTCTTCTGCTATGGGGATCTCGCGCTCAACGCATCTGACTTTCTCATCCCCTTCTCAATCCTTCTCTTCGCCTCTCTTTCGTTCAAAGAGTCACTCAACAAGATGCACCTACTTCAAACTGTTCCCGCCCTCTGGCTCCTCTGGATTAGCTATACCTATCCCACGCCGTGGCTCCCTTTCGGCCTACAAAACCACATCCTCACGGGCCTCTTTCTCCTGATGTTCGCGATCATCCCATCGCGGGCCTCTGAGCCGCCCCGCCCCTGGCGCAACGGTCAATGGAAAATATAAACCACCCGCGAGCAAAGCTCGCGGGTGGTGATATCTTCTTTTCTACCCGTAATGGTGCGTATCATTCCAAAAAGCAATAACGGGTTGCTCCCTTTCCTCGCTCAGAAGGCTCACCGAAGCTTCTCGAAGAATCCACAAACGGCCATCCTGCGGCGGCAGTCCTAAATAACGGGCCGCAAATATTCTGAGAAAATGGCCATGAGAAATGATCGCCACTCTGTTTGAATACAAAGGCATTTTCTCGAGCAGCTCATCGGCTCTCTGGGCCACTTGCGCCGGGCTTTCTCCGTTTGGAACACCATCCACAAATAAGTTCCAATGGGGATTGGCTTGGTGGATTTGATCCGTGGTCAGCCCCTCGTAATCGCCATAGTCCCACTCAACTGCAAGCGGCTCCACCACCACATCCATCCCCTCGCACGTCTCTCGCGCGCGCTTCAACGGACTCGTAAAAACCCGATCAAACTCCATCCCCTCAAGTCGCTTCCGCAATAAAGCAGCCTGTTCTTTGCCTCTTTCAGTCAAAGAGAGATCTGTCTTTCCCGTATGGCGCCCCGACACACTCCACTCCGTCTCCCCGTGTCGACACAGATAAATATCCATCGCTTATCCCTTTTGTATTGAGATGAAAGTCTCTTCCCCATTGAGATCCCACGGCGTCCCTTCACAGGGGCCGAACTGCACATCGACCGCAAGCACCTCATGCGCGATATAGTCTCGATAGCGCTGAAAGCACTCCTGCACGCGGGGCGTCGTCTGCATCCGGACGCGGATCCGATCGGTCACTTCAAACTCGAGATCGCGCCGCATCGTGTTGATCTTATTCACCAGTTCCCGAGCCAGTCCCTCCTCGCGCAGCGCCTCATTCAGCGCCGTATCGAGCGCAACCGTCAGCTGTCCTTCATTGCCCGCCGCGAGCCCCTCTTTCACTTTCCGCTCGATCTGCACATCGCCCGGCTCCAGGTCAACCGCCTCTCCGCCGATCTCCACCCGCAGCGTCTTGCCGAGCGCCAGCGTTTGGATCTGCTTCCGATCAAA